>CAZOTX010000276.1:0-3001 GCA_964582835.1 uncultured Pseudomonadota bacterium
TTGCAATTGAAGGTCTGGTAAACTTAAATTCAAAAAAAATTAAGCTTACTCCTGTGGGTATGATATTTACTCGAAACATGGCCATGCCATTTGACAGGCATCTTCAGGAAAATAGTCCTCTAAATTTTTCAAAAACGATCTAAAAATTATTCTATTTTAACTGTTAAATGTGGTGACTAAATTTTTTTAATTTGCATCTAAAACCCTAACCATTTGTGCAAAAAATTAATAATCATCAATCAACGATGCATTCCTCTATTTAGCCAACAGTAATCGGGTTTTCCAGATTGTTTTTTAATGAGAAAATTAGATGTCCTTGTGCATGAAAAGAAGTACTCACTGAGTAATGCTTAATCTTAAAATAATAATTTAATTAAATTTAATTTTATTGATTTATATTCATTTTGTGCTTCATTGGCATTTTATGCTTCATTGACATTGCTTCCCTTACCGGAACTTTTATTTTTAATTTTACAGTATTTTTGAAATGAAGCATTAACTCAACCTCTTCACCAACTTTTAACGTTTTTTTCAAACCAATCAACATCACATGGAATCCACCTGGTTTGATTTCTACAGTTTCTCGAGAAGGAAGTTCGACAAATTCAACTGGATACATGCTCATCATACCATTTTCTTTTTTGACGTTGTGAATTTCAGCAACTTTCGCGATTGATGTTGTAACGCCTATGAGTTGATCATCTATACTGCCATTATTCATCAAGGTCATGTAGGCTGCAGATGTATGTGAAACTGGAGGTACTGCTCGTATCCATTGATTGTGCACATGTATTGTAGAACTTGATTTTTCATGATTATGATTTGAATGGGTTCCAGCTGAGTGTTCTGAATGAGAATCTGAATGAGGTGCAATATTGACACATCCCCCAGCCAATACTATAAAAACAAAACTCAGAATGGCTAAAACCTTTTTGAAAACTATACACATATTTTCCTTTTATTATATTGTTATTATTTTTTCAGTCATGAGTAACATCTAACTTACACATACGAAGACATATAAATTTTAAAATATTTTGTTAAAGGTTTAAAGAATTGGTGGATCTTGATAGTCCAACTTAATATTTGATAACATATTTTAAGTTAGTTGTTGTCACTAAAAAATTTTATTTTAATCAACAAAACCGATCTTTTGAGTAATTTGAAAAAAGAGAGATTAATAAAATAACAAAATAGGGAAACCAAACTGAAAACTAAATTATCATTTTCTCTCCGAAATGGTTTTCGTAAAATATAAATATTTCATGAAAAAATAATCAAAAACTAATTATCAAGAAGCCATTTTACATCTCCTAATAATTCCTCCATATCCCATTTAGTTTTGTAACGACCACGATAGCGTCCAAACTGGTCTACAAGAAACACAGCATCCGTATGAGCCATTAAATAACCTTCTCTAGATTCAATGTATTGCTTAAAGAAACTTGAACCATAATGCTTGGTAACTACCTCAATTTCTTTGACAGAACCTGTAAGACCGATAAAAGTAGGATAAAAATAGGCTACATAATCTCTTAATTTTTCATAATTATCGCGTTCAGGATCAATTGTAATAAATAATACCTGAACATATTTAGCCTTCTTTTTTAAACCAAGCATTACCATTTTTAATTGACTAAGAGAAGTAGGGCATATATCTGGACAAAAGGTATAGCCAAAATAAATTAATACTACTTTACCACGGAAGTCCTCTGAAGAAATATCCTTACCATCTGGACCAATCAATTCAAAATCCCCACCACGATTTGTGTAAATTCCCAATCTTTCATGAGTGGTTGATGAAATGCCTGAAATGCCAGCTTCTTGGGCAATAATTAAAGAAGAACTACAAAATAAAAGGGGAATAAACAAAAATTTTTGATGTATATTTTTCACATTTTACTGTAAATTACAATTTTATTTTTTACAACAGAATTTTATATTTATCTTCTTTTTTCCAGAAGACTATACTTTCTTCATCAAGATTTACAGTTCGCAAGTGACTGTTATTAGGAAATAATGTGAAAAAGACCAACAATTCAGGAAGAATCAATATGTGTTTTATACCACTGATATACTTGTTTAAGTCCTTCTTTAAGGGGAATAGAAGGCTCCCAACCAAGTGACTTTATTTTTGAAATATCCAAAATTTTTTGTTGTGTACCATCTGGACGCGACGTATCAAAGACTAGACGACCTTGATAACCAACTACATCTTGAATAGTTTCCGCTAGTTTTTTAATAGTCTGATCTTCTCCACAACCAATATTGACAATTTCAGAATCGTTGTAATTTTCCATTAAAAACAAAACTGCATCTGCAAGGTCATCTGAATGTAAAAATTCACGTTTCGGATTACCTGTTCCCCATATGCAAATCGACTCTGCATTAGCAAGTTTTTTTTCATGAAATCTCCGAATTAATGCTGGCAATACGTGGGCGTTTTCTAAATGAAAGTTGTCGTTGATTCCATAAAGATTTGTTGGCATTCCAGAAATAAAATTTGTACCGTACTGTTTATTGTAACTTTGACAAGTTTTAACACCTGCAATTTTTGCAATAGCATAAGCTTCATTAGTTGGTTCTAACGCTCCGGTCAGCAAAGACTCTTCAACAATAGGTTGTGGACATAGTTTCGGATAGATACATGAACTACCTAGAAACAAGAGTTTTTCTACACCATTCCTCCATGATTCATGAATTATGTTTGTCTGAACTACTAAATTTTCTCGTATGAATTCAGCTGGATAAGTACTATTTGCGTGAATACCCCCTACTTTTGCTGCTGAAACAAAAACATATTCTGGTTTTGTCTCTTTAAAAAAATTCTTAACAGCAACTGTATCCAACAGTTCAAGTTCTGAATGTCTACGCGTAATAATATTTTTGAATCCTCTTTTTTTGAGTGCCCTGAAAATTGCAGAACCAGACAGACCACAGTGTCCTGCAACATAAATACGAGAATTAATTTTCACAATGAATTTTTACTTGTTGATTAAAA
>CAZOTX010000277.1:0-3000 GCA_964582835.1 uncultured Pseudomonadota bacterium
TATTATCTCCCTCCTGAAGAGAAAGACTCCTCCAGAAAAGAAATTAATTAATCTCAAAAACACGCTCTTCAAGCTTTTCAATAGATTGGTGAATGCCTTTCGGAAAAAAGGGTTGTCTGATTATTTTGCATAGTCGTAGTACGCCACAAAACTGGTACCATCTGCAACCAGTTTTTCATGTTGCTCACCAACGATTATATGTTCCATTATGAAAAGTTTTTCGTGGAATCCTGTTATTATTGTACCCACAAAAATAGTGTCTGGATAAGATAGGGGAATCCTATAGCAGCAGGAAGTAGGGCCTAAAATTGGACTAATGGAATTTTTGTGACAATAGGAATTTTTTTTAATAGTACTTTCAGATAGCTTTCTAAATGAATGAAATTAATAATAAAAAAGAGGATAAGCCTTTCAAAAAAGCCCTGATTATATGCAATGGGAATCCTCCTCCAGCAAAACTGTTGTACCATTTTTGGAAAGAAGTAGAGTATCGGGTAGCAGTTGATGGGGGTGCTAATCAGTTACAATTATATAATCTTATCCCAGACGCAGTAGTTGGTGATTTTGATTCTCTAAATCTAGAAATCCGAAAGAATTTACCAAACACTATTCTTTTTCATGTTAAAGAACAAGATACCAATGATGCTGACAAAGCAGTTCGACATTGCTTGAACCATGGATATACAGAAATTAATATCCTTGGTGCAGAAGGTGGACGCAATGATCATTTTCTTTCAAATCTGGAAATACTTTTTAAATATACTCCAAATGCTAAAATCACGTTGTGGACTCCTCTAGAACGCATGGAGTTTATATGTGATACCTGGGAAAAGAATCTCACTCAAGGGACAATCCTTTCTCTGCTTCCACTTTTCGGGGGTGCACGAGGTGTTGTCACAAAAGGGTTAGAATTTCCTTTAAACGGTCTTGATTTGTTACCAGGAAAAATACCATCGGGAGTTTCAAATCTTGTAATCGACAATCCTGTAACAGTCACTCTGAAAAAAGGTCAATTATTAGTTGTTGTCCAGCACGATGTAAATTTTTCATAAAACTCTTAGTTAGATAATAGTTAGAACTAAAGTCAAAGTTAGAATACTATAAAGTTTTTCATGCTATTTTCAACAATTTTTAAAGTGTGAAAAAAGTTGAAGATTAAAAATTAAGTTACTATTTTCTCCGGGTAATCACATTCTTGAGAAATCACACAATGTTCACAATCAGGATTCCGTGCCCTGCAGGTATACCGCCCATGCAGAATTAACAAGTGATGTGCATTTATTTTCCATCTTGCTGGAACTGCTTTCATTAATTTTTGTTCTACTATTTTGACAGTCTCTCCCTTTGCAATCCCGGTGCGGTTTGAGAGCCGAAAAATGTGAGTATCAACTGCAATCACAGGTACCCCAAATGCGGTGTTTAAAATCACATTTGCGGTTTTTCGACCCACTCCTGGAAGTGCTTCTAAATCCGTCCTTTTATCCGGTACAATCCCTTGATGAAGGTTTAAAAGTTGTCCACATGTTGCTACAATATTTTTTGATTTTGTTGGTGCAAGTCCAATACTCCGGATATAAGCAAATACTTTTTCTTGACCTGCTTTATACATTTCTTTAGGTGTGGGGAATGTGGAGAATAATTCCGGAGTAACTTTGTTTACAGAAACGTCTGTAGCCTGGGCACTTAGAATTACAGCAATCAACAATTCAAAATGATTTCGGTAGCAAAGTTCCGTCTTTGGATTTTGGATAGAGTTACTCAACTTTTGGAAAAGAGAATTAATCTTTTTTGAATTCATGGTAATAGAATTTCAAATCTGTTTAATAATTAATACACCTTTAACTGTTTGGTTTAAGATCCTAATGTATAAGAATTTTAAATTCCTTTCCTCATCTATTTCTTAAATGCAGTCAGTCTGAACTAGATTGTGAAAAATGCTATTCATGAGTTAAATTGACAATTAAAACTAATAAACTGACAATGGATAACAAAACACGTATGAAACTTACTAGTATGGCTATACTATAATATAGATACACAATCCTAATTAAAGTTAAGCAAATGAAACAAACGGATTTTCTACCGCTTCAAATTTCAGTACTTGTGGTTTCTGATTCTCGAACTGAAGAATCAGATACTTCTGGGAAAATACTTGTTAAACTGCTCTCAGAAGCAGGGCACAGACTGGCAGAAAAATGTTTTGTACCAGATGATATTTATCAAATACGTGCAGTACTGTCACGCTGGATTGTTGATCCGACAGTAGACATTATCCTTAGCACCGGAGGTACCGGACTCACCAGTCGTGACCGTACTCCTGAAGCTGTAATGCCTTTATTTGACAAGGTCATCGATGGCTTCGGTGAACTGTTTCGTCGAAAATCTTTTGACGAAATTTCTACCTCAACTATTCAGTCAAGAGTCACAGCTGGAGTTGCAAATGGGACTTATATTTTTTGTTTACCAGGTTCATCCGGAGCTTGTCGAACAGGTTGGGAAAAAATTTTAGCAAATCAACTTGATATCAGTAGCCGCCCCTGTAATTTTGCAGAATTAATTCCAAGATTGACCGAGAAATAACATATCCACTCAGCTAGCATCCAATTGGCTTTATAAGCTTAGTACTTTTTAACTACCGAAAGAATTATTTTTTTAATCAACAACTCACTTGATTTTTTTGATTTTCTTTTTCTGAAGCTATAAATTCTTTCACCACCGGAACGAGTGGTTCCATCCCTTCTTCTAAAGGACATACAACAGGTAACATTAAACGCTTTGCTATTTTTTTCTGTTCAGAAAATAGTTCTTTTTGTGTAAGTTCGGAACCATTAAGTGTTATAGCTATAGTTTGTGAACCATACAAACGAATCAGTTCTAATTCTTCCTCTATCGGAGGTATTGGCCAAAGTTTTCGGTCATCATCTGTCAGATAATATTTTTGCTTTGGCGCATATTGCAATATTAAACCTTTTGCCTGTGCACTGCAAAGGTATTCCGAAC
>CAZOTX010000278.1:0-2991 GCA_964582835.1 uncultured Pseudomonadota bacterium
ATGAAAGTAAAAATAGAGCATTTATGCTCTTGAAAAAGGCAGGATTATGAAGGTTTTTTTCCCATTAATTGCAGTAATATTTCTTGCTGCAACTGCATATGCAGGAATTTCTGCTGGCCTGGATTATTTTTTTGGAGTCATAATTCCATATTTTGCCACTCTTGTATTTTTAGTGGGTTTTATTTGGCGAATTTACGACTGGGTTAAATCTCCGGTTCCCTTCCGCATTCCCACCACTTGTGGTCAAGCGAAATCTCTAGATTGGATTAAAAAAAACGAATTTGAAAGCCCTTCCGGATTTTGGGGTGTGCTCGGCCGAATGTCACTGGAAGTTTTATTTTTCCGCTCTTTGTTCCGAAATACAAAGGCTGAACTTGCTCCAGGGCCTAAACTAGCGTACAGCTCCAGTAAATGGCTTTGGTTAGCAGGACTGGTTTTTCACTGGACTTTGCTGGTTATTGTTCTTAGGCATTATCGATTTTTTTTATCTCCAGTTCCATGGTTTGTTGAGTTCCTGGAAAGTTCAGACGGGTTTCTACAAATTACTCTTCCAACACTTTATATCACCGACCTTCTGGCGGTTTTGTCAGTAACATTTTTGGTGTTGCGCAGATTGGCTAGCGCACAGATGCGGATCATTTCTCTATCCACAGATTATTTCCCGCTGTTCCTGATTTTGGCAATAGTCTTGAGTGGGATCAGTATGCGCTATCTGGACAAGGTAGATGTGGTTGCCGTCAAAATTTTAATGCAGGGACTGACAAGCTTCAGCATGGATCCACCTGGCGAAATTGGTGCCATTTTTTATGTCCATTTGTTTCTCGTCTGCGTGTTGGCAATGTATTTCCCTTCCAGTAAGTTGATGCACATGGGAGGAGTTTTCCTCAGTCCAACTAGAAATTTAGCTAACAACAGCCGTGAAAAACGTCACATTAATCCATGGAATCCTGAAGTTAAAATTCGAACTTATGATGAGTATGAAGATGAATTTCGTGAAAAAATGATTAAAGCTGATTTGCCAGTTGAAAATACTGAAAATTCTAAATCTTAAAAATAACCACAATGAAAAAAATTTAAAGTGGTAGGATTAAACATGTTTCCCTTGACTCTATAAGTAAAAAAAGAAAATATCATGTCAAAAAATCCCCCAGAACTATCTGAACTCACAACAGAATATAATTTATCCCCAAGTCTTTTGAAAGGCAATAGTCCTGGAATGGAGTGGCTGGATATACCTGTTGTGTTCCGAGACGGAAACTGGTGTCATCCCGCAAAGCCAGATGTAATTGAAAGTCTGGGATTTAATAATCCTAGAAAATGGAGCCCGGAAGATCAAGACTGGCAACTTGAAAATGGCTGGCAAAATGTTGTCATAGACGGAATGAAAGAACGATTAGGACAATTTCGTTCGTTCAAATTATTCATGGACATTTGCGTCAGATGTGGGGCCTGCTCAGATAAATGCCACTTCTTTCTAGGAAGTGGTGATCCGAAAAATATGCCTGTAGTCAGGGCGGAATTATTACGCTCAGTGTATCGGCATGAATTTACCTGGTCAGGAAAACTTTTTAAGGGACTGGTGGGAGCAAGACCTTTAACGGAAGATGTGCTTAAAGAATGGTTTATGTATTTCCATCAATGCACCGAATGCCGGCGTTGTTCCGTCTATTGTCCATTTGGAATTGATACTGCAGAAGTCACACTTGTGGGGAGGGAATTACTGAATTTGGCAGGAACCAACATCAACTGGATTACCAAACCTGTTGCTGATTGTACCCGTACCGGAAACCATCTTGGAATTGAACCACACACTTTCAAAAATGTGGTTGAATCTTTAGCTGAAGATATTGAAGATCAAACTGGAGTTACAGTGAATCCGACTTTCAATCGCAAGGGTGCAGAAATTTTGTTCATCACACCTTCCGGAGATATTTTTGGCGATCCAGGAATTTACACTATGATGGGCTACATGATGTTATTTGAACACATTGGTCTTGATTACACACTAAGTACTTATGCTTCGGAAGGTGGGAATTTTGGCTATTTCACCTCCAATAAAACAACTAAAAAGCTCAATGCTAAAATGTATCATGAAGCTGAACGTTTGGGCGTGAAATGGATTTTGGGAGGCGAGTGTGGACACATGTGGCGCGTGGTCCATCAGTACATGGATACCATGAACGGCCCTGCTGATTTCATGGAGGAACCCGTTTCACCAATTACTGGGACTAAATTTCGGAATGCGGTTTCAACAAAAATGGTTCACATTGCTGAGTTTACCGCAGATTTGATTCATCAAAAAAAACTAAATCTAGATCCTCGGCGTAACGATCATCTGAAAACAACCTTCCATGATTCGTGCAACATTGCTCGTGGAATGGGTATGCTGGAGGAACCACGATATGTTTTACGGAATGTCTGTAATAGTTTTAACGAAATGCCAGAAAATACAATTCGGGAAGAAACATTCTGTTGCGGTTCCGGAAGCGGTTTGAATTCAGATGAATACATGGATATTCGGATGCGTGGAGGATTTCCACGGGCAAATGCTGTCAAGCACGTCAAAGACAAATTTGACGTTAACGCACTTGTTGCCATTTGTGCAATTGACAGAGCAAGTCTCCCGCCACTAATGAAATACTGGAATCCTGGAGTCTCCGTCTATGGGCTACATGAACTAGTGGGTAATGCTTTGAAGATGGAAGGAGAAGATGAACGAATTGAAGACCTGAGAGAAGATGAAATGGCCAATTTTGAGGGAAATAATGAATGAAAAAATCCTCGTTTTCGCGGGTTTGTCTTTATTTTTGCTTGGTGTAACTTTTCCTTTTTGGCAAAATATTGATCCGAAGGATTTTCCCAAAGTTGCGATGGAGACCAAAGGTAAACAGTGCGTTGCTCCATCAGAGTACATGCGAAAAAATCATATGCTTCTCCTTAATAACTGGAAAGATTCTGTAGTACGCGATGGTGAGCGCTTTCACATCATGC
>CAZOTX010000279.1:0-2968 GCA_964582835.1 uncultured Pseudomonadota bacterium
CTCGCTGAAAAATCATACCATTGATACTACTTGAACCACCCAGAACCTTTCCACGTCCATGAAAAATTCGTCGGTTATTCATGAAAGGTTCAGGTTCTGATTCAAAGCACCAATCGTAGGATTTGTTACCGATAGGGAATGTTAAACTAGCAGGCATGTGAATAAAAATGTCCCAGATATAATCCGGTCTCCCCGCTTCCAGCACTAAAACTTTATGAGATGGATCGGCACTCAAGCGATTAGCCAACACACATCCAGCTGAACCTCCACCTATTATGATTGTATCGTAATTATTTTTTAGCATTTGTAAAATATGTATAGTTTTACAAAATATATTAAATATCGATGTATAGTTTCGCAAAATATTTCATGCTAACCATTTAATTGTCTTTGAAAAAGAGAACCAAAATTTTTGTGGCAATCTTTAACACCTGTTAAACGCAGTAAATGCCAAGCAAGAGCATGATTACTTGAAGTTACAGGTTTCCCTATTCGATCCTCTGCAACTTTGATGATTTCTGCTACTCGTAAATTTGTGCAAGAAACAAATACACCATCACAATCATCACGAGTTCCAATCTTTACAATTGCCCCTAGAATTGATTCCATGTCAATTCGCCCAACAACGAAATCGTCGGACTCAAAAAATGATCCTGTTATAGGAATTTCAAAGCCGGCATCTAATAGATTTTCACGCATTGCTTCAGTGATTTCTGGCTCATATGGTGTTATAAAAGCAATCCTCTTAATTCTAAGAGCAAGTAAGGCTGCTTTACAGGCTGTAAGCGGATTTGAGGTAGGCACATTAGGATGTACAATTTGGATAGCTTTTTCAACATTTTTTTCGCCAATAATGGTTGTTCCAGAAGTACAACCATAACCAATTACATCAAAATTAAAGAAAGGCGACAGCAAGGATGCAGCAATTGGTAATTCAGTTTCCATTTTAGAAAGAGTTTCCTTGGTTATTTTCATTTCGTTGGTAATTCGTGAATGAAAAATAGCAATACCTTCAAAATTCAATAATTTACGAAATTCATGTTCCAGAGTTTGATCAGTTTGAAGAACAATAATTCCAATTTTTGCACGCTTACCCAGACCTGTATCAGTTTTAAACTTTAATTTGGAAATATTTTTTTGAATCATCATTGAAAAATAGCTCAGTAATAGAAATTAAAAGTCAGCATTGTTACATCAATTCAAAATTAAGGAAATATATTATTTTAGGTGAAGATGCAACTCAGATATTAACAATCATCTCTCTCAAGCACAAGGTTGAAGAATTCAAGTTATTTAATAAAAATATATGCAAAATAGACGTGATATATTGTTATCTTTTTTTAGAAAGTATTGTCCAGAATATTTTATCGGAACTAATTGTTCTGATAATTACAATTTAGGAAATCTTAGTTCCGTTTTTTTAGATTTACTAAGTAGCAGCTTAAACAGAAACAAAATGTATTTAAATAATTAATATTATTAGTTAATTTAATAGTATTTTTTTTTTCGCACTATATTAATTTTCTGAAATTTATTTTAGCAAAAAATCTACTTTAATTTCCAGAACTATAAATTCCTATTTTTTAATAAAATATAATTTTATACTGTATTTTTAGTGTGTTATGGTTTGGCATTTAGTATGCAGAAGTTGCATTCCTGAATCAATAATCTTTAAAAGAATCAAATCACAAAATAAATTTTGTTTAAAAAAACTACGATTATGCAGGGAAGAATATTTGTGTTGTTTGCGGGTTTATTATGGAGTTTGGGAGGGCCACTTATACGTTTGCTGGAAAATGCATCTGAGTGGCAATTTTTATTTTACCGCTCAATTGCTTTGGCAACAACATTGCTGCTAGTGTTAAAATTACAAAATTCGGATACATTGAGTCTGTTTAAAAATTCTGGGAAATCTGGAATTATAGGTGGTTTTTTTCTTTCTTTGGCATTTATATTTTTTGTTTTTTCTATCACTCACACGACCATTGCCAACACTCTTTTTATGCTGAGTGCTGCCCCATTCATTGCTGGATTTTTTGGCTGGATATTATTAAGAGAACAAATTAGTAAAACACAATGGACAGCAATGATTATTGCAACAACTGGGATTGTGGTGATGATTCAGGGCGGGATATCCGGAGACTCTCTGTTTGGCGATTTAACGGCTTTCATTGCAGCAGTCGGGTTTGCAGGTTTTACCGTTTCATTGCGCTGGGGGAAAAACAAAAATATGTTGCCAACAGTTTGTTATGCAGGATTATACACGATTTTGTTCTGTACTATTGCCTTCCTCTTTGTAAACGAAGGACCAATTATTTCTTGGTATGATTTTTCCATCGCCACAGGTTTTGGAGGGTTAGGATTGGGTTTGGGAATGATTTTTTATGTTGCTGGTTCCAACAAAATACAAGCTTCAGAATTGGTTTTTCTAACTTTATTGGAAATTGTCTTGGGGCCAATTTGGGCTTGGATGTATTTTAGTGAAAGACCAGCAACGCCAACTTTAATTGGTGGTTTCATACTGCTTTCAGCAATTCTCTTTCAGACTTTAGTAGGATCCAAATTAAAAGATGATGTCCAAACTGTATCTTTGTAAAGTTTAGATAATGTGGGGAAATAATTATGGCAGATCGTAGAAAAAGGGGTGGAGGACGAGCAGCCAGAAAAGCTGCGCGAAGTGTCGACGTAAGTCAAGGAGTACCATACATCACTCGCAAAGTTCCGTTTTATGAGGTATTGAATGAAGAAGGACTGTCTCTGATTGAAAAAAATGCGGACATTATTCTACAGGAAATTGGAATTGAATTTCGAGGTGATGCTGAAGCATTGCAAATTTGGAAAGATGCCGGTGCAAATATTGACGGTGAACGCGTCCGTATGCCTAAAGGGATGTGCAAAAAGTTGATTCAAGGCAGTGCACCTGCGGAATTTACACAACATGCCAGAAATCCTGACAGAAGTGTCAGGA
>CAZOTX010000280.1:0-2954 GCA_964582835.1 uncultured Pseudomonadota bacterium
ACGGTGAAAGAATAAGAGTTTCACTTAAATGATTTTTTGATTCTCAATTGGATGCGTTGGGACCAAAAATCCCTTTAGGGTGAGTTCCTGCTCGTTTTTCAACTGCTTTTAGGTTTACGAAACATGTAAACATACGACACTCAAAACAATGAAAACTATTCCTCCAATGGTTGACTCTGAAAAGACAGGCGGTTCAAGACCTTCCCTGCCAGGTTAAAACTATTTCTGAAAAGACTCCTTGAAGACTGAAGAGTAGCCAGGTAATAGCAAAATATCTCATAGATTTTTCAACGGTTTCTCAAGTTATAATTGACCTGATATGCCATCCAATAATTGTGACAACCCATGCAGACACACCAAAAAGAAGCATAACGATTCCCATGACAACCAGATTAACTAATTATTCCGGTGTACAATAGTACTTAAAATGTGTCACGGTAAAAAAATTGCCCAAATTCCAGAAAAAATATAAATTACAATCGTAAACACCATCAAGTTCTTTTGAGTATCAAAAATAATCCTTTAATTCGGATTAAGTCAACTATTTTGCAGATTTTTAAGTGTCTAAAAGAGGCCGGTCAATTGGAACCGACCGCTTTTTTAAAGTGAATTCGCTTAATTCATGAACCAGGTGGGCTGTAGGAAACTGAACCAGCTCCTTTTATGGCCTCTAGGCCCTCTTCGGCAGTCATCAGGACGGTAGTTTGAATTTTTGAAAGAGCTCCTCCTGCTGCTGCTGCAATTAGTGCAGACGCAGCACTCACATTATCAGGCCCCTCTAGAATAAGGCAGAGGTCAAACTCGCCAAATGAGTAGTATCCCGAATTGAACTTGATTCCTTTTGAAGCAAACATCTTCCCAACCTGCTCAATCCTGTTTTGAGGATTATTAATCTGAGTTGCCCATGAACTGGACGAATATGATGCCTGAACCAAATAATGAGCCATATTACCTCCTTTATTAATTGTGAGAATAATAAAAGAAAGCCACTGAGTCTATAACTCAGACGAGTGTCAATTTTTTTAAATCTGACAGCTTTCACGGAAGATATTCCATAGCATTGAAGATATGAAATATATTAGCGGGGAAGTATATACCATAAAATAAACTATTCAAGATTAAAATATAAATACATTTTTTTGAAGAATTTAGGATTGTCTAAACAATAGGACTCAGAGATTAATTAACTTGGGGAATTTGTTAAAAATTTTCTAAATGACCTCTTCTCGATTACAATCTAGCGGATGGTTTTGAGGCGTCGTCTTGTGCGTTGTCGGTAAACAATCAAACCTATTATACCAACAATGAATGGTACGAGTAGCATATTCAACATGAGCAATCCCTGCCCAAGCAATTCTATATCCTGTCTCAAAATTTTACGGACTTCACGTAACTTGCTTCGTGCTTGCCTTTCCTCTTCCCTGAACTCCTTAATTTCAATCTGTACTTCCGGAGGCAATATAACTTCTGACTTACCCTTTTCACCTGCAGATGCAAGCAAATTATTCAAACGCTGCTGTACCTCCTCCAACTGTGTTAACAACAGTTTTTCTTCTGTTTGATGGCGAATTTGTGCCTGCCGTTGCATACCTAGTATTCGAGTGAAAGGTCTGGAAAAACGCCCCCGTGAGCGAATGCTCATTAGTGCTTCATTTCCGGAAAGATGTTCCACAGCATTTAGCATTAAATTCAGATTATCATTTCTCGGCTGGACAATGATCTGACCAAGAAAATTTAATTTTTGTACAGCAAATTGATCCGAGAGAAAATCAACATCACTGAAAAGAAGAATTGAATTTCGCTCTTCGGCATTCTGCAAATGTTGGTGTTTAAGAGGTTTTTCTTTTTCACTTTTATTTACAGCAGCCGATGCTTCCGGACCTTTTTTTTCTTTGACTGGTTGTCCATTTGGAAAAGCACTTGAAAAAATCCCTGTTGTTATTGCCATTACTGCTTTCGCTTCATCGTCCTCTTTCAATTCTCTTGATAATTGATCCGGACTAGCGACCCGTAATTGAAAAGTATCAATCAATCCGCTTTTAGCTGATAATGAAATCAATGGTGTAAATTCGGTTTTACTATCCGTAGATTTTTTGAAGGAACCTGCTTCAACAAAAAGCAGGTTTTCTAACTGTGCGGTTATTGGATTCTCCTGATCCAGTGAATCGGGACGAAAAGTCATCCACATGGGGAAGCTCATAACTCCTTGTCCTGTATTTACTTGAGTGGCATTCAGCTGATCTCCAACTACTTTGGATACATCGTAATCCACCCCCCATTTCTTGATTAGCTTAGGAAGATCGCTAGCAAGTTGAGGTTGCTGGCCAAACTGATTTTCAGGAGATGTCATATCAATTCGTGCATTTGGATCTAGCAAAACTACAAGACGTCCTCCTCGTAAAAGGTATTGATCGATCGCATATTGCAAACGCAGACTGAAACCCCTTGGGTGAAGTACAATCAAGAGGTTAACATCATCAGGAATCTCTTCTATTGTCAAAGCAAGGTTTTTCACTTCTACAGATTTCTCCAATTCACTGAGAAAAACCCATTTTTGTCTAGGCGGTTGTCCGGGAATCATAGACCTTCCTCCTTGAAGATTCATGGAGCTAAGCAGACCGACCTTGTATGTTGAGGTGGAACCGACTTTTTGAATAGCCTGGGAAATATCATATTCTAAAAATTTTTCACGACTCTGATCAAAATATGACAACAACATTTCCTGATCCAGCATAGAAATCACTGCTCCAAAATAAACAGTATTTCCCGAAGAGAGTGTAATGGGTTTGATTCCATATTTTCGTGCCCATTCTTCTTCATCTGTGTCCGGTTTGGGATCCAATATATTAAGGACGACCATTCCCTTTGAAAGTGCAACATATTCCTCAAGCAGTTCCTGAACACGTTGAGCGTAAATTTTGAAATTTGGAGGTAGTTCAGAATTATTTCTGGAA
>CAZOTX010000281.1:0-2933 GCA_964582835.1 uncultured Pseudomonadota bacterium
TGTTTTTCTTTGTTGCACTTTTAAAGTTGGTAATCATTCCGCCAAGTCCTTCACCGATCAAAGGTAAACGTTTTGCTCCAAATAAAACTACTATAATAGCTAAAATAATTAAAAGTTCCCAAATACCAAGACCAAACATAATATACGCTCCAAACCAATTACACTAATTTTATGCTTTTTTTACTATATCAAATAGTTCCGATCTTCGCAAGTTTAATAAAACAAGTCAACTGTAAACAAAGTTGGTCAAGAAAAAAATTAAAAATTAAGTTATAGTGTCATAATGGTTTTATTTAAAATTATTCCATTTTGCAAAAAAACATAATCTTACTTTGTTTGCAAAAATTTGAAATTTTTACCAGACAATTTAAATTAAATTAATTTATAAAAAATTCCATGAGCAATGAAATTCCAGAAAGTGGATCAACTCTTCATAATTTAAAGTTTATAGCAGATGCTTCACATGTGATGCAGGCCGAAATTGCTCGGACAGAAATTTCCCTACAAAAAGTTATACAATGGGAAATGGGTTCTATAGTTATTTTTGAGAAAATTGTCGGTTCACCGATTGATTTGTTAATTGGGGACCGACTAATTGCTAAGGGGGAGGTGGTTTTGATTAATGACCGTTATGGAGTGCGAATTAATGAGATTACACATCCTGATGAAAAACCAGAATCAAACCTGAACTAATCCCTGACTGTGGGTGAGACTTTGAGTGAAGGATTTTCAGTATTAGTTAAATCATTTTTCTTGAATTGCTTTACGGAATGCCTTGATTGTCCTTTCCAGATCCTCCTCTGAATGTGCGGTAGAAACAAACAGCGACTCAAATGCTGATGGAGCTATATAAATCCCTTGTTTAATCATTTTCTGGAAAAAACGTGTGAATCGTTCAAGATCGCAGTTTAGGGCATCTTGGTAATTACATACTGGCTTTTCAGAAAAGAAAAACCCGAACATACCACCTATTGCCTGAGTATTTATCGGTACTCCAGCTTTTTCTGCGGCCAATCGAAATTCACTTGATAGCAATGATGTTTTTTCCCCAAGTTCTGAGTAAGGATTTTGCTCTTTCAAGATTTCTAAAGTAGACAAGCCTGCTGATACTGCTAACGGATTACCTGATAGTGTACCTGCTTGATAAATTGGCCCAGCCGGTGCAACTTGAAGCATGATATCTTGGCGTCCACCATATGCCCCAACTGGGAGTCCACCGCCAATAATTTTTCCAAAAATACTCATGTCAGGAATAACTCCAAAAAGTGCCTGCGCTCCTCCGTAATCAACTCGGAATCCAGTCATCACTTCATCAAAAATCAGTAATATACCCTCACGGTCACATAAGTCACGTAAATCTTTTAAAAATCCGTATTTCGGAGGGATCATGCCCATATTCCCAGCCACCGGTTCAATTATAACTCCAGCAATTTTTTGATAATTCTCTTCGACAAGTTTAATGACTGAATCAAGATCATTGTATTTAGCTTGCAACGTATGTTCAATAAAAGACGTAGGAATTCCTGGAGAATCTGGAATTCCTAAGGTCATAGCTCCTGATCCTGTACGCACGAGCAAGGGATCTACGCTCCCATGATAGCAACCTTCGAATTTTATTATTTTTTCTCGACCAGTATATCCACGCGCAACTCTAAGAACGGCCATAGCGGCTTCAGTTCCAGAATTAACCAATCGTAACATTTCAACACTTGGTACTGCCTCGCAAACCATTTCTGCTAATAAAATTTCTCCCTCTGTGGGTGCGCCAAAAGAAGTTCCATTCTGAAGAGTTTCTTCAAGCTTTTTAACAATAATTGGATGTGTATGTCCTAAAATCATTGGCCCCCATGAGCCAACATAATCAATAAATTCATTACCATCCGAGTCATATAGTTTTGAACCCGCAGAGCGGTTTATAAAATGTGGTATCATGTTAACAGATTTGAATGCTCGGACAGGACTGTTTACTCCTCCAGGAATTCTTTGTTGTGCACGAGAAAACAATTGTGTTGATTTTGTGATCTGCATGAAGGTTGCAATTCTTAAATTTCCATCAAGATTTTTTCATAGAGAAATAATTACTGCTTATTACGGTTTAAAGGATTTTGATGGGAAGATCTAAAAAACTTTGTTATACCGCTTAGGACATGCTGCTGATTTCAAGAAGCATGAATCCAAAACTGACTCTATGAAATTAAAAAAAGTAAAAATTAATTTTGGAGAATGCATCAAGAGTTGTCAAGACTTCACTAAAAAATGCGACAAATAATTATAATTTACATAATTTGGCAAATTTTGTTTAATGGCTGTTCCTCTTATGACAATCATTTTCGGGCCATCTATGATCCAGAATATAAGGTTGTTGATCGTGGTAAGTTAGAAGTCATAGTTAAAGGCCGGGCCTGTGCTTTATTGTTGGATGACGCAATCTTGTATGCCAGTCAGACGGCTGAATTTCATCTGAGAAGTGTTATAGGAGATCAAAATCACAGAAAGGAATTTAAGGAGGTAGATCGCTATATTGTAGGAGAACAAATATGTGTGGAAATGAGCGTGGTTGCTTTACCTCCTTAGTAAAGAGGTATTTTATTTTTTGATTCAAAACTTGGAATACTTGCGATTTAATCTACAAATAGATAGAATGGGATAATGTAGCTGGACTTGGAAGTTTACAATTTTTAAACTAGGATTAAGCATCAAACTTGTAATTTATCTTTTCTTAAGTTTCTGTAATGCTTTCCTAAACCCCAAAATTAGACAATTTAAAGGTAGTATATGTCAGTAAATGACAGCAAAGAAAAAAAGAGACAAAATCAGATTGCACTGCCAATGCTGCCTATGCGTGATATTGTTGTATTTCCCCACATGACTGCACCGTTTTTTATCGGTCGCCCACTTTCAATAGCATCATTGGAAAAAGCACTCGCCGGTGA
>CAZOTX010000282.1:0-2925 GCA_964582835.1 uncultured Pseudomonadota bacterium
CAACCATACTTCTTACAAAGCCTGTAGAGCTCCCTATCTTAATGCCTTGTTTTTGAAATTTTTGAGTTACTTCAGCAACGTGTGGAAGTAGGGTGGTATAATTCCTGAGACAGTCGAGCTGCATCGGGACAAAATCTGCAAACATTTTATCTACATCACTTTGATCCGGATATTTACCATGTACGCCTTTCCAGCGCTCACGAATTTCAGGAACCTTCGTCAACTCTAGAATGTGAAGGTCCTTGCGAAGCCCCATTGGGCCTCTAGCCTCCCCCATGCTAATTTCAACGTTATATTTCTTAAAAACATCTACAAACACCACGGCAGGGGCAAGTACGTATTCATCTGCTGTTGTTCCGCTCCAATCCAAAATTAGCCCTTTGACTTCTCCGCGATAAGCTCTAGAGTAAACGTAATTTTCTTGATTGCTCATTTTGATCTCCTTTTTTATATGTGAAAAAATTTTTCCCGCAAAACCCCGGTTATAATAAACAACATTAATTTAACAATTTTCCAAATATCTGTATAATACCAATATTATATTTTATCTATTGATTTAATCAATAATAAACTCCCATACATCAAAAGTTTGACAGAAAAATGTTATTTCTATTGATTTAAACAATCATAAGAATTGATTTTTTGCATTTTCCAGTCATGAATATATTTTATATTATTAAATATTATCGAAGAAGAATTCACCAAAATTACACAACATTCTAAACTGGTTATCTAATGAAACGTAATATCCTACTCAACCCTGGTCCGGCGACCACAACAGACAGCGTCAAGAAAGCATTGATGGTTCCGGACATTTGTCCCCGCGAACAGGAATTTAGTGACCTTACCCAGTCAATTTTGAAAAAAATTGTTCAAGTGGTAAACGGTAAATCGAATCACTGTGCTGTCATTTTTGCAGGATCCGGAACTGCCGGAGTAGAAGCCGCCTTAAGCTCAGTTATTCCAACGGATGGAAAAATTCTAATTCTTGATAATGGGGCTTATGGCAAACGTGCTGAAACAATCATTCAAGCCTATGGGATACCACACAGGACTCACAGACTCGCCTGGGGTGAATTTCCGGACGTGGAAAAAATAGAAGCAATTCTCAAACATGACCGAAAATTGACACATTTTATTTTTGTTCATCACGAAACAACTACCGGCATGCTCAATCCACTTAAGGAGTTATTAGAGCTTTGTCAAAAATATGAAATGGAATCAATAGTAGATGCCATGTCCTCTTATGCAGGATTGCCTATTGACTTACAGGAACTCTCTATTGATTATTTAATATCTTCTTCAAACAAATGCATTCAAGGCATGGCAGGTACAAGCTTTGTGATTGCCAACATTGAAAAACTTACCAAAACAGCTAGTATTCCACCACGGAATCTTTACCTGAATTTGTGGGGGAATCACAGTTACATTAAAAAAACAGGTCAATTTCAATTCACACCCCCTGTGCAGATTGTTTATGCACTAAACACAGCTCTGAATGAGTTTTTTGAAGAGACTCAAGCTGGGCGTACTGCTCGCTATTTCAAATCTTATGAGACATTGCTGGATGGTATTGATAAATTAGGATTGCAAATTCTTCTTCCCAAATCTCAGCACTCCAAACTTTTGACAGCAATAGTAGAACCACAATCCTCAAACTACGATTTTATGGAGATGCATGACTATTTTTTTGAAAACGATATCACAATTTATCCTGGAAAAGGAGCCAAGAAAGATACTTTTAGGATTGCCAATATCGGTGCAATTGATTATCGTGACATGCAGATTTTCAATGAAAAACTTCTTCAGTATTTTGAGGATAAGAAAATCACTAACTTTTAATTAAAATCTACCGTCATTATTTTAAAAAATTGAAAATTTAATAATGATTACGTTCATGAAGCTAAATCATAACATTAGATAATTCATACTCTTGACTAATAATTAAATGGTGTCTACATTACAAACTCTACAACACATTTTTTGTTAGTGATACTACAACTTTAGCTCCTTTGACTTTATCTTAGGTGACGTTTTTTTATTACAATTGACACTCCCCTAAAATTTTTTACAACATGCTGATCAATAATAGCTACGTGTATCTGGTCAAATCCAGAATGAAGTATTCAGGAATTGTAGGTTGTTAAGTGTTTGACATGAAAGTGTAGAGAGCGAATTATTTAGATTCAATTCGATCAAAATGTGACCACCCGAACATAAAACTATAGGGTGTGGTTGTTATTCTCAAAGATTAATGCTAGCATATGCTTATTTTATACTCCCATGAAGAAGTTCTATGACAGAGCATTCTAAAGTTATTGAAGAATACCTACTAACAATCTATAAACTTAGCCTTACAGAAGAGAAGGCAAAAGCTGTAACTGTGGCAAATCGTTTGGAAACCAGTCCTCCCACTGTTCATGCTACAATTAGCAGAATGCAGCGTGACGGACTGGTTAAAGTAAAAAAATCTAAAGAACTGGTTTTAACCAAAGAAGGCCAAAAAATAGCTGAAGATATTGCCTACCGTCATAACCTTTCTGAATACTTTCTATGCAACACACTGGGAATTCCATGGTATGAAGTACACCAGCATGCACATCGTCTAGAGCATGCCATGTCACCAATCGTCGTGCAAAAATTAGCAGAGTTTCTTGGTAAACCGAAATTTTGCCCACATGGGACACCAATGCCAGGAACTTCTTTACCTGAAAACACGATTTCTTTGATGGAAGCAAACTCGGGGTCTACAGTTGAAATTGCCATGATTGGTGAGGCTTTAGAGGATTCTGTTGATTTGATGAAAATTCTCCATGAACATAAGGTGATGCCGGGCAAACAGCACAAAATAATTGAAAAAACAGATGTTATGCGCTCCATTTCACTTGAATCCGAGGAAGGCCCATCATCTATCCCTTTTCATGT
>CAZOTX010000283.1:0-2915 GCA_964582835.1 uncultured Pseudomonadota bacterium
TGGAGAATTTGACTGATTAAGGAACATTACCTTTTCCAGTTCAGCTTCTTCAAGATCATTCAGTTTACGAATAACTTCGTGATTTGGGGATTCTGCTTCAAACAGTAATCCAAGTCGTGGATTGTTTCCCATCTCCTTGACTGTGTTGGCCACACCAAGGATATTTCGCCCTGAAGGATCAGTGATTTGTTGCCGATAACTATGGACTAATCTTACTACAGTTACAGGATTTTTCTCTTCAATTTCCTGGATCGAATCACTATTTTCTTCAGTCAATTCTTGAAACACTGCACCATTTCCGATTGAAGGCAATTGTTGAGTGTCTCCCAGGATAACAATCCGTGGAACAGATGGCTGGTACTCCAATTCTGAATGGGTTGCTCTCAGCAAAGAAATCATCATTTCCTGATCAATCATCGACCCTTCATCTATTATCAGCAAGTCGTGTTCCAAAGGGGCATATTCGTGATGTCTGAAGCTTTGGTCCGAAGCAAAATATCCTAAAAGACGATGAAGAGTTTTAGCTTCTACGGCAACATCCAACAATTCCATATCTGCTTCCAGTTGTTCTAAATTTTCAAGAGAGCGTAAACTGCTGGCCACTGATTCAGACATCTTTTTTGCTGCTCTTCCCGTAGGAGCTGCCAATGCTGGCCTTTTAGCTAAACCAAGTCTTTTTAGTACCCTGAGTAATGTTACTGCCACAGAAGTTTTACCTGTACCAGGACCTCCTGAAACAATCATAAAAGGGCTGTAAATTGCCGAAAACAAAACATTCTTTTGTTCTTCAGCTAATTTAACGAGTTTCCCACCAAAACGTAACGGATTTTCTTCAAGTACGGTTTTAAGGACATTCTCGACTTCAGATTTATCTGGAAATTCAATTTGCATGTTAATACGCATCCGTAACAGTGTGATTAGCTGAAATTCACGTGAAAAATATTTTTTAAAATAAATGAGAGAATTATTTTCTACAAAAATAGATTTTTCTGTACAAACAACTTCAGGAGCTCCTTCAATCTCAGAGCTTGTCAATAACCATTCCTCCCATTCATTCATAGAAATTTCATTAGCGGAAAAACCAACACGCAAAAGCATTCCTTTTATTTGAGATTGCAGTTCTGACCAAGGAATACAGGTGCTCCCAGACATTACCGCCTTGCGCATCAGGAGTAATCCGGTTAACTGCACATGAAAACAGAGGCTCGCTGCTTCCGATCTTTTTTTTTGGCCTGACTCTCCAAAGTACAAATAATCCAAGGCTTGAAAAAAATATTCACTGCCGATTTGTATTTCAGAAAATTGTTGTCTCAGCCGCAGAAGTGATCCTTTTAATGCGGGAGAAGCAATTTGTGTTTTGACAGAATCATTTGTAGATTCTTTCACAAACCGGGTACGGGCGGTACCATCTGTTGTCCATCCAGATGAAATAATTGAAGGACGTCTGTGCTCAGGGGAATCAGGGAAATTAGACATTTTTGCTAAAAAAGGTTATTATCTATCAAAGTTTTTAGGAACTGATATCACTTTTCAGTGTTTAGTCGGCACATATTCAAGCTTTATCGTTTCTTAATATAATATATTTCGGATGAATAAATAATCAAATCTTGAATAATGAAAAGGCTCCCACTAAATCATGCCATTAGTTGGTCCGAAGTCAAGCGCCCTATTGTTTGCTTAGCCCCAATGGACGGAATAACTAATTCTGCCTTCAGACAAATTGTACGTAAATTAAGCAAAGATGTCATTCTTTTCAGTGAATTCACAAGCGTTGATGGACTAGTACGAAGTGAACATGTACGTTTGCGTTTGGACTTTGAGCCATGCGAACAACCTTTTTTCATGCAGCTTTTCGGGAACTCTCCAAAATTATTTGCAGAAGTTGCCATGATGGTGGCAGACCGTGGAATATGCGGCGTGGACATAAATATGGGCTGTCCTGCCAAAAAAATCGTACATTCTCAACATGGTAGTGCATTGATGCAGAATCCTGACTTAGCTTGTAGGATTGTTGAGGCTATCCGTGAATCATGCTCATTGGAGGTTTCCGTCAAAACACGTTTAGGTTGGAAGGACGAAAAAAACTTAAAAAATTTTACCAAGTCTCTTGAATCTGCTGGAATATCAATGCTCACTATTCACGGTCGAACTTATAATCAAGCTTTTAGAGGAGAAGCTAATTGGGAACCTATTCACGAACTGAAAGGCCACCTTAAAATTCCAGTAATTGGTAACGGAGACATCCGTGACTACAACGAAGGCATAGAGAATTTGGGGAATCTTGATGGATTTATGATTGGAAGAGCTGCAATTGGAAATCCTTGGTGTTTTCAAGATCGAAGGAAATACCAAGAGCCCACTCATCATGAACGCATTGCACTTGCGTTAGAGCATTACTATATGTCGCGGCGCTTTAAGCAAGAATTGGTTGCAGTACGAGAATTTCGCAAGTATTTGAGCAATTATGTAAGTAAGTTCAGAGATGCAAAAGAATGGCGTAACCGCTTGATGCAGTGTCAGAATGAAACGTCTTTTATTGAAAATATGCAGGTAATTCAGCAGTTAGAACCCCCACTTGCATTGGCAAGTTAACTTCGGGAACGATTGAAATTAAACATAACAAAAGCATAAAAACCAATTTTTTCATTCCCAAATATCAACACAATATTGATAACAGAAATTTAAGAAATAGGAACATGCTCCAAATTTAAGCTCCTAGATCTTGCATCCACATAGACCAAGGGTTCCCTTCAATTCAGATGATGGTCAAATCTTAAATTAAAATTGACTTCTATCTCTCTACGATACAACATGATTGAGTATGTTTTTTTACTAATTACACACTACACGAACAACCCAACAAAATGCACCCGTAGCTCAGCTGGATAGAGCATCAGTTTGCGGTACTGAGGGTC
>CAZOTX010000284.1:0-2912 GCA_964582835.1 uncultured Pseudomonadota bacterium
GTAAATTTGCTGATTTTGATGTGGGTGAAAGAGCAATCCGCAAACTATCACTGATTGCCACTTATGCCGGTCTCGTCAATTTCTTTTTTGTTGGTGTTGAGTTTTTTACCGCATTTTACAGCAATATACCAGGACATATGCACAGTCTCCAGTATCTATTTTTCGGCCTTGATGGTAAGAACCAACTAGTACCATGGATGTGGGTTTCGATGATAGTAGGTATAGTTTCAGTCTTGATTTTGTTGTATCAGCAAAGGAGCCCATCAAGTAAATTACTTATTGCTGCCTGCACCGGAATTGTGGTATCCATCTGGATTGATAAAGGAACCGGCTTGATCATAGGTGGATTTGTACCATCTCCGATGGGAGAAGTTGTTGAATATTTTCCAACTTTAATCGAAATTAGCGTCACCCTTGGAATTTGGGCAATTGGACTGTTAATTTTAACAATACTGTTAAAAGTCGCGGTTGCAGTAAAGAAATCCGTATGAATCTTTTTTATAACTTTCACGCTAGAATATAACATGTTTTTGAAATGATTTCAAAAGCATGTAATTAAGACCAGTAAACTTGAATAAAGGAGAAAAAATGAGTGAAGAACGACCAAAGCGAATGGCGCTAATTGCGTCGCAAGGAACTCTAGACTGGGCGTATCCCCCTTTGATTTTAGCGTCCACTGCGGTTGCAATGGAAATGGAGGTCGCAATCTTTTTCACCTTTTACGGATTAACTTTGCTTAAAAAGAAAATTGAGGCAAAAGTAGCTCCACAAACAAATCCTTCAATGCCTATGAAAATGCCATTTGGCCCAAAGGAATTCCAGAGTTTTGCCTGGCCGATGCCGAATGCGTTAATGGGTAATTTCCCAGGATTTGAAACTTTTGCGACTTCAATGATGAAAAAAACCTTCAAAAAAAAGGGCGTCGCAACTATTGAAGAACTTAGGGGAATTTGTATTGAATCTGGAGTCAAAATGATTGGATGCCAGATGACTATGGATGTTTTCGGCTTCTCAAAAGATCAATTCGTTGATGGAGTAGAAGTGGGAGGTGCAGCTACATTTCTGGAGTTTGCTGCAGACTCAGATATTCAGTTATTCATTTAATTAAATACATAGTTCTGTTTCAGTACTCTGGAATTATAAAATTTCTGCCTTGTCAAGTCGGACAATCTATGGAAATTACTGTTTTATTGTAAAAATATTATAATGCTTCATTTTTTTAAAAAAGGTTTATCTTCATTTAATTGAAATCAGAAATTTGTTTAAAACTGTTGTATTTTTTGTGGAAATTTTTGATACTTCTTTGTTTCCAGAAATTTTCTTAAACCTATTAATTCTTTAACACATATTTTAATAAATTTTTTTGAACAAAATGATTTGTTTATTACACTTATATATAATAAGGTAAATTGCTTTTAGAACTAATAAAACTAAGATAAGTTAATCGAATTCAATGGAAATAAAAAGTAAAATTCAACTTGGAGATTGCGGAATGGGAATGCCCACAATTCGCGCATGGCAGGCTATAAAAAGATTGGCGGTTGGAGAAGTTTTGCTAATGAGTAGTTCCCACACCTGAACTGAGTCCGATTTAAAGGCTTGGTTTAGGGCTTAAGGACACAAACTAATTCAAATCATTATTGACAAAGAAGAAAGACACTTTTTTATAATGTGCACAAAATAATAGAAATATTGAGGAGAAGTGTTTAGTCCGAATACTACACTTCTCTAGTTCATTAAATGGAAAAATTATATTTAAAAAAAAAGATTTATGGCAGATGCAACGACAACTAAAGAACCAGAAAATGTGAAAGAAGTTTTTTCTTTTGGTTATGCAAAGCTGTTTGAAAAACAATGGCCAATGTGGGTTGGAGGAATTTTGTTTGGAGTAATCAATGTTTTTATGTTTGCCTTCGAAAAAGCCTGGAGCGTAGCAGATGGTGTAAGGAACTGGGGGAACTGGGTTTTTAATAGTGTTGATTTAACTGAGATTACGATCATAAATCCTCACCTTTATTCGACTTCTATATTAAATTTTGGTATCATTGCAGGTGCTTTGGCTTCAGCACTTTTGGCGAAACAATTCCAAATTCGGAGTGCCCCAACTAGAGAATTGTCAAAAGCAGTAATTGGAGGTACACTAATGGGCATAGGAGCTTCACTTTCTTTTGGCTGTAATATTGGGGGGTTTTTTAGTGCTATAAGTGCTTTGTCTATGTCGGGAGTTGCTATGATGGCCGGTCTTATGATTGGTTCTTTCGTTGGATTGAAGGTTCTTGTTTGGGAAATAACTTACCTGACCACTTCTGCTTCACCTGTGCGCAAAGAAGTTTTAAAAAAACAGAAGAAAAACCAGCCTTTGTTAGGAATGATTATTTTGCTGGCCGGTGTTTTCCTGGCATTAGTTTATGATGAATTGGACTATTCCATTAGAGGCGGGTTTCTCATATTTGGTTTGTTGATTGGAATCATCATGCAAAGGACACGCTTTTGTTTCGTAAGAGCTTTCCGTGAACCTTTTATGACCGGGGACGGAGCTGCATCAAAAGCAGTTGCGCTAGCAGTTATCATTAGTGTCATTGGTTTTTCAATACTAAAATGGTCTGACATGAAGGATTGGGAAGCGCAAGTATCTGCGGGATTTTGGTTTGGCAGTCTGGTAGGGGGAATTATTTTTGGTATAGGTATGTCTCTTACAGGTGGTTGTGCATCAGGGACTCTTTGGAGAGCAGGCGAAGGGCATATAAAACTTTGGATAGCTCTGATTGCATTTGCCTTATCAGGTTCTTATTTTAGAGAATGGCTCGCAGTTAGTGGCTGGTCAATGAAATTGGGTGAGGCTCTCTTCATTCCAGAGCTAATTGGATGGAAAATGGGAATATTTTCTGTTTGCCTACTAATGCTAGCCTGGT
>CAZOTX010000285.1:0-2903 GCA_964582835.1 uncultured Pseudomonadota bacterium
ACGAATTTGGCTTAAATATGTTTCTCCAAAACTTTCCATTAGTCATGGCAAGGAATACAACAAGTGGTTCCGTGAAAAAGCAGCTTTTGAGATGCAAAAGATTTTTTACAACAGACAGGTAAGAATCAATTACGATTACTCAGAAAAATTATTTCGCCTTGACGGTGTGGTCATGACAGGTGACACAAATATTAACATTTGGTTAATCCGTAATGGCTGGTCTTTTTATCTTCTGGGAAATGAATCGCCACCTGAGCATCAAGAGTTTCTCGCAGCGGAAAACGAAGCTAAACAACTTAAAGTTGGACTTTGGAAGGCAGAGTTGCACTAGGTTTTAAAGCAAGATATTTTTTGGGGTTTCTACAAAAAAGAAAATTTTATTTAAACTGATGTCGTTTCCACCGATAATGGCTATCAATGATTATTCCCGGTACGGTTGCAGTTTCAAGAATTTCCAAGCAATCCAGGAGAATTTGTTTTTGCTGAGGTCGATTAAATGCTTCACCCATGGCATGTCCGAAAGGATATTTTAAATGGTATGTACGTGGTGGTTTAACCGACTCTGAAATCTTACGGGCAATCGAAATGCCTATAGTCGAAATTCCCTGTAGCTCTACTTCTCTTTGAATCAGACCGACCGTCTGGTTGCAGAGACCTCAGGCAGGAATCAATAAAGCTATATCAACTTTTTGTTTCTTAATTTCATTTGCTACATCGACAGCGCTTTTTTGGATTAAATTTGTCAGATAAGGTTCTTTAATGTGTCCCATGAAACTGTAATGGTATTTGTTTGGTGAACCGACTATTCCTTCAGCTTGAAGTTCAAGTATGACCTCAAAAGGTAGGATCAAATTTGGATCCAGATCTGCATCATGGTGGTCATAATATTTGTGGGTAATCGTTAAATCATCTGTGGAAGCATTGTAAGGAATTCGCCGGAAAGAATAATCACCGTGTGGATCATCTAAATCAAATTTAGCATCTGATTTCAGATGAATACCGCCCGTTGTAAATAGAGCAATTTTACATTCAGAAATCGGTTTTTTGAGCTTTGTCCAAGGTATTTGAACAAATTCCAAGGCTTTAAAATTGCGTTCCCAAAAATTTTTTACAACAGGAATGCGAAAAAGGTTAACCAGAAATTTATCTATCATAGTAACTTTTTCCAAAATTTTTTACAAAGTACAGGTGTTATGTCTGTTAAAGAAAACATATCAATCGTTAAAGAAAAAATAGAACAAGCTGCAATTCAATCAGGACGTACTTCCGATGATATTCGACTAATTGCAGTTAGTAAAACAAAATCTACTGAAATGATACGACAGGCTCTCTCGGTCAGGCAGGTCGCATTCGGTGAAAATAGGGTTCAGGAAGCTCTTGTCAAAATTGAAGAACTTAACGAATCTCCTAATGTAGAATGGCATTTGATTGGCCATTTGCAAAAAAACAAAGTCAAGTTTTGTCCTGGAATTTTCCAATGGATTCATACACTTGATTCTATCGAATTAGGAGACAAATTGGAAGCCCGTTGTGCTTCTGCCCAAAATAACATCAATGTCTTGCTTCAAGTTAATTTTTCACAGGAAATTACCAAATTTGGACTACATGCCTGGGAGGATGTTTTACATGTTTCGGAAAATTTACTATCCGGAAAGTGGCTCAAGCTGCGTGGATTGATGACTATTCCAGCACAAAACACTGGCGAAACCCAAACTCGTAAAACATATGAGAAATTGCGCTTATGGCGAGATAAACTTCAGCAAGAATTTGATTCTGAAGTAATTACTGAACTTTCAATGGGAATGACAGATGATTTCCATTGGGCTATTCAGGAAGGCGCAACTATGGTTCGTGTGGGAAGTGGTATTTTTGGGGCAAGGAATTAAGAAATAAATTTTCAAAAAAATTTTAAATTAAATAGGTTCAACCCATTTACCATTATGCTTAATAAGTTCAATTAAACGTTCTACCGCTTGTTCAGAGGGGACATTACGTTCTTTACATGTTTTTCCATGAAAGAGATCTATTTTTCCCGGAGCAGCACCAATGTAGCCAAAATCAGCGTCTGCCATCTCACCTGGACCATTTACTATGCAACCCATGATCGCAATTTTAACTCCTTTAAGATGGGATGTATGTATTTTTATTTGTTCAGTGGTACTTTCTAAGTCAAAAAAAGTACGCCCACATGAAGGGCAGGAAATAAAATCTGTATTAAATATTCTGGATCGAGAAGATTGCAAAATTGAACGGGCCACAGGAATTTCATTTTCTGAAGGTTCTGTAAGTGAAACTCTAATTGTGTCTCCAATACCTTCGCAAAGCAAAGTTCCTATTCCTACTGCACTTTTTATCCGTCCATCCAGCTCATTACCTGCTTCTGTAACTCCTAAATGCAAGGGATAATGCATGTCTTCAGCATCCATTACTTTTACAAGCTGACGATATGCTTCGATCATTACCAGTGGATTTGAGGATTTCATGGATAATACTGTATCCTCAAAATTATGCTTTCTGAGAATACGTAAAAATTCCATTGCTGATTCAACCATACCTCCTGGCGAATCTCCATAGCGGTTCATTATACGATCGGATAGTGAACCGTGGTTAGTGCCAATTCGAAGAGCACATCCATATTTTTTTAAGTTTTGAATAAGTGGAAGTAATTTTTTTTCAACACGCTCCAATTCTTCCTGATATTGCAGTTCAGTATATTCGAGTACCTCAAATTTTTTTCGGTCGGCATAATTGCCTGGATTAATGCGAACTTTTTCTACAAATTCACAAACACTGATTGCCAATTTAGGATTAAAATGAATGTCGGCTACCAAAGGACGTGCGATTCCTCTTTTCTTCATTTCAGAACGGATTGATGGCAAGCTGTCTACTGATTTTTGATTAGG
>CAZOTX010000286.1:0-2903 GCA_964582835.1 uncultured Pseudomonadota bacterium
GGTTTATAAGCAATTTGAAATAGAACACTTCACACATTACATTCGCTCTGTACTCCACAAATTGGAAGAAATTTCAGCTCTTGTTGGATTTATTCAAGAACTACATGATCAATTTAAGAAACCAACAGAATTTGAAGAATTAAAAGAAGTAGGGACACAAATACGATACAGAATGCAACAACTTAGAAAAGATGAAAAAGTTTTTCTCTTTTATGTAACGAACATGCCTCAAAATTCAGAATTGGACCTTCTCAGGCAAAAATTCACATTTCGCATGATTAAAATGCTTCCTTCCGGGACACCTTTGAGAGAATGGTCACAAGGAATCAAAAAAATTGAAAAGTATTATACCGAGTCAATTTTTTCAAAACTGTATTTTGCACTTTATAGTTTGAGTAAGTGGACAAAGTTCCAGAATGAATCAATGGTATCAGAATTTTTGGAAAGTGATGATGCCCTGCACCTGAAAACAATTTTATCAGTTTTGAAATTCAGGCTACCAGAAATTAAATCAATACAGAGCTTCCTCGGAGTGTTATTGGACATTAGAGAAAATACAGTGCTAAAATCAGAACCAGAAGCTTCTTATAAAAAACAATATTTACCTTTAAATGATTTTAGAAAAGCCTGGAGCTATTTCAGCGCTTCGGTACTGACTTTACTTTATTATAAGAAATTCTCTGAATCCGCAGGACTCCCACAAGGTTTTAGAGCCGACAATTACCTGAAATCAATCCTTGAATTTGTGGACAAACAATGTTCTGTTGGAGTCAATTATTATCACATAGTTAAACTTTTGTGGCTTATTTACAAAAAAATCCCAGAAAAGGATGCTTTGGGATTCATGCTATACTGTATTCAAAATCCCCAGGATATTCTTCGTTACACTTTACATCAAGTAATGAGACCTCTATCAGACAAATCAACAATTAAAAGACGTCTGGAGAAGCTTCCAGATTATAGAGATGCCTTGATCACTGCATATCAAAACCGGATCCTGGAAGCACTTGTCTAAACTTCATCCCTTTTAGTTTGGTTTCTCCTTAATTTTTAGGGACATATTTAATTCTGCATAGATTTAATTACTGGTAGTCTGAATTTAAAACTGAATTTTACCAGGATGCTCTTCATCATTGAGAGGGATCACTTAATGTTCTACAGGGAAGCCTGCATTTATCCAGTCTGTCATTCCGGAACTGTTGATACAGATAACATTTCCCAAACCTTTCATTCCGAGAATTGTGTAAACAGTTTGTGCCCTGCGTCCGGAATGGCAATATACAAATATTCTTTGATAGCTACTTAGCTCTTCGAGAAAAGACTTTTCAACCCCCATGGGAATATTTAAACTACTGGGGACATGACCTTGAGAATACTCCTTGGGGGTTCTGACGTCTATTATTCTTTCTGTAGATTTCAGATTTTCAAAAATCTTATACAAATCATGCATAGTGAAATTATCTTCATTTACATGACCAAGTTGCAATGAGTAACCGCATTGAATATTTAGAGGAACAGCCTCATCAATGCGATTGGGCTTTGGCAAATCCAAATTATTCATAATTTGGACAAAGTTTTTCAGAGTTTGTCCGCTACCAATTCTGGGATTAAAAGCTTTTTCTTCTCTGATACTGGTAACAGTACGACCCAAATAATCATGACCAGGATAGACTAAAGTGTCATCCGGATAGGCATATAGTTTTTGAGAAATACTCTCAAAAAGTTTTTCAGGATCACCTGACTGGAAATCCGTGCGTCCACAGCCTCGAATCAACAAAGAGTCTCCTGTAAAGAGCCTACCTTCCGTATAAAAACTGGTACATCCATCTGTATGCCCAGGAGTAGCAATTGTTTTTAAGTTAAAGTGGCCAAACTCTATATCATCTCCATCTTGTAGAAGAATATCTGCACATTCAATTCCAGCTGGATTTCCAAAAACACATTTTGCACCAGTAACCTCACGAAACATACCGGAAGATGTAACATGATCCGCGTGGACATGAGTATCAATCACATATTTTAGCTCAACTCCCAGTTCCTCTAAGTAATGTAAACTTTGATCAAATTGTTCCTTAACCGGATCAATTATCAGGCCTTCCATAGTTGCAGAATCAAACAAAAAATATGTGTATGTTCCTGAATCTTTTTCAAAAAGTTGTCGGAAAATTAACTTTGGAGATTTTACATTAGCCATAAAATTTGTCATTATTATTCATGTACAAAATACTTCTTTAATCAAATCAAATAACTTTTTAATTTTATTGTTTGATATTCGATAAAAGGAATAGGTTGTTTCACGCCGTGAGACTAAAACACCTCGGCTTTTCAACAAAGATAAGTGCTGTGAAAGCGTTGTTTGTTTAATTTCTGTGTAGTATTCTAAGTTCTGAACTGTTTGTTCACCATCACGCAAGACACACAAAATGCGCAATCGGGCAGGATGAGACATTACCTTTAAGCACTGGGCTGCATTTTCAATATTCTCTTCCTGGTCACCAAATAGTTCTTCAAGTTTACATTTAAATTTTTCGCTTTTTCTTACCGCATTTCTCATGAAACCTCTTTTAATCAGCAAATATTTTAATATACAAATATAAATAAATCAAATCCACTCTCAGAAGTCCAGTTAGAAATATCAAATTCCCATTAGTTAGAACCTGAATAAGAAAATTTGTACAAAGACTTTCTATTCATTATGTAACTATAATTATTATTATTTTTCTGTCATTACTCTAAAGCGCCACTTCCCAAACAAAATTTTTCTTTATTCGAGAGTAAATTATACTATATAATTCTATAAAATTGGCATGTTTTTCGCAGTAATATCTATGATCAAAAAACATTTTTTGGGGGTAAATATGAAATGGTTAAAATTCGAAACTCAGGAAGAAGAGGAAGCATCA
>CAZOTX010000287.1:0-2879 GCA_964582835.1 uncultured Pseudomonadota bacterium
AAATTATTGGAAGAATTGAAAGAGGTAGATAATTACGACAAATGGCAGTGAGAATGAAATAATATCATCCACATTTTGAATGTAAACTAGGACTAATTTTTGCTCCCTGGAATCGGTTCACCGGAGTCTCTTTCAGCAACGGCCTGTTTGAAGCCGACTTCTTCAGCACGTTGCTTAAACATGATGCCTTCTGGACTGTGTCGGGCAATGCCATCGAACAGAGTGGCAATTGACTGGGTACTGGAAAGCCCCATGTTTTCATAAGCCTGATTGACAATCATTTTCATCATCATCAGCTGATTCTTGGGCACCCCCTTTATTCGGTCTGTCAGCTGCATAACTGTGACATCCAACTCCTTGAGTGGTACTGTCTGAAATACTAGGCCCATTTCTTCTGCCTTCTTTCCTGATATCAGGTTGCCTGTAAAAAGCATAAATTTAGATTTTTCAAGGCCCAGGCGGTAGACCCACATGGCAGTAGTCGGACTGCCCCAGACACGAGACGGAGGATAGCCAATGCGTGCTTTTTCATTCATAATGATGATATCGCAGCATAGAGCAATATCACTGCCTCCGGCAACGGCATCACCATTTATTTTTCCAATTACGGGTTTATTGCAGCGCCATATTGACATAAAGTTTTGTGTGCATCTTTCCATGAATTTATAATCAATCATAGGATCCCAGGGCATTTCCTGAATTCCTGAGTTCTCTCCAGGTTTTTCAGCAAATTCTTTTAAATCATAACCACCACAAAATCCTTTTCCAGCTACGGTCAATTCTACAACATTTACGGAGTCATCTTTTGCTGCATGACCAAAAGCTGAGGCAATATCTTCCGGCATAGTTTCACTTATTGCATTAAATCTTTCTGGCCGGTTTAGTGTTATTGTTGCAACACGATCAATTGATTCATACAAAACTGCTCCAAAATCCATAAGCAAGTTTCTCCTTCGATATGTTAAGAGTTTATCAAGAGGTTCTATTTTAATTTAAATTGGATCTGATGATATCGGCAGATAGCGTGGTAGACGTTCCTTCAGTATTCGGATATGTTCAGGGCCAGTTCCGCAGCAGCCACCTATAATCTGCACGTCGTAGTCGGTGATCCAGCTTTCAATTTTTGCAACATATTCATTTGGTGTGCAGATTTCCTTAAAATTCCAGTCTGGCTTTTCAAGCTCTCCGGTTTCGGCGTAGGCCAGTTTGGGGCCGTTCCAGTATCGAGTTAAAATCTCGAGTGCTGGTCCTGTATCCCTGACTTGACTGTGCATGACTCCTGCCGCATCTCCTCCGAGAGGTGCAACGGCCTTAACTAGTTCGCTAAAATCTCCAGAAGATGGTTTGCTGTCAACATTTTTCCAGCGCCAGGTCTGAACATTATTTTCATTATCCATGATCATTGCGCTGTAGCCAATCCAGACCGGCAATCCCGTAGAGAGGGCAGCTTCGATGACCAGGGGCGCATTTTCAGAATCCCTCATCATCTCTGCGATAATTAAATCCACTCCGGCCTCCGCTAGAATTTCTGCCATTTCCAGGTAATTGTTCGCTACTTTCTCACCGGAAGCAACTTCTTGTGAACTGTTGAATGGTGCCATACTTGACATAGAACCTGCAATCCAGGTTTCGTTTGTAGCAACATTTTCTCGAGCTGCATTAGCTAGCTGAACGGCCAGAGTGTTTATGGACTTTACCTCACTCCCCAAATCAATACTTTCCAGAACGTGTCTAGCGGTGGAATATGTATTAGCGGTAATTACCTGCGCACCTGCTAGGATATAATCTTCATGCACCTTTAGTACTACTTCTGGATGTAACATGTGAGCCACACCACTCCAAACATCCTTGTCCATGGATACTCCACGTAGTTGAATCTCTGTTGACACCCCACCGTCGAGAATAATTATCTCATTATTTTTTAGATGTTTGTTTAATGACGACATCAAATGCCTCAACTAATTTTTTCCGTTTTTCTCATTGATTCCACGTTTTGTAATACAACAATCCCAATAACATTGGATTTTATGCCACTTACTTTGCATTAATCAGCAATCAGATCTATTCGCGTAAATAGTTCTCCAGTAGAATTAAGCGGTCATGTCCGAAAAACATTTCGTCATCTACAAAAAAAGTAGGGGCACCAAACGCTCCGCGTTTAACTGCTTCTTGGGTAGTCTGGAAAAGACTGTCTTTGACTTCCTGCATTCCTGCATGCTCAACTGCCTCCTGCCCAATCAATGTTGCTAATATTTTAGGATCGGCAATGTCCAGGTTGTCAGACCAGTAAGCATGGAAAAGTGAGTGAGCAGCTTCTGGAATTTTCTCTTGAGTCATTCCTCTTAAAACACGCATAGCTAGTACTGTACGAACTGGAAAATCAGGAGGCATACGCAGGGGAAATTCGTAATGTTTAGAGAGACGTTGCAGGTCCTTTATCAGATAGGGTTTTTTTACAGGTACTAGTCCTGGAGCACTGACACTTTCGACGGCTTTGAAAACTCCACCAAGTAAAAACGGCTTCCACTGAAATTCTGCATTACTTCGTTTTTCTACGCTCTCTATGAGCTTGGACGCAACGTAAGAATAGGGACTGACTAAATCGAAATAAAAATCTATTTGTTTTTTCATTTTTCTAATCTTTAATTCTTGGGTTATCTGTAAAAATTCGTTAGTCGCATAGATTTCGTATGAGGGTTCCTCTTACATCAGGTAGGGGTATTTTAATTATTCAGAAAACTCTTTAGATGATAATAATATTCCATTTGATTTGAAATGTCATTATGTGCTGAATCCGAAATTATTTTAACTGTAATTTGTTCACGTGGGAATTCATTAATCAGTTGTATCGAATGTTTTCTTGAAATTACCTCATCATT
>CAZOTX010000288.1:0-2869 GCA_964582835.1 uncultured Pseudomonadota bacterium
CAGCACTCAAAGAACGCGTTGTCGGTATTCCAAGCGCATGCATTGCCTCGCTAATAATATATTCACGAAGAACAGGGCCAAGTGCAGCCCGGCCGTCTCCTTGGCGGGAGAATGGGGTTAGTCCTGCTCCTTTGAGTTGTATATCGCGACGAATACTGGAGTTATCAATTACTTCTCCAAGTAGAATGGCACGCCCGTCACCCAGCTGCGGAACGAACTGGCCAAATTGATGACCGGCATATACCATAGCAATTGGTTCAGAGCCAGATAAGATTTGATTTCCGGAAAAAATCCCTGCCAATAACCCAGGCTCAACCTTATCAAGATCTATACCCAAGTCCTGAGCTAAACCATGATTCAGCTTTATTATACTGGGATGTTCAACAGGAGTAGGTTTTACACTCTCATAGAATTTTTTTCCCAGCTTTACATAACTGTTTTCGAAGCAAATAGCATTTTTATTAGAAGTCTTGATTTGCATTCATTTTTTCATCATAAGTATAGGGGTTTAAGTTGAATGTCTTTAAAGTTATATAAATCTTTGTAATCAAATAATTTAAAACATTGATGAATTTCTATTTTCTGAAAAACTAACTTCCATTTAATTGAAAAAATTCTCAATTACAAGAACGTCAACTATTTTGGTTTAAAAACATATTTTTTTAGTGAGGAGTATCAAACTTTAGGATTGAAATGTCAAGAAGATAGGATTGCTTTCAGTTAATGATAGTTAATTTAAATTATCGTTTGCATAGAAATATTTTAGGTACAAAAAAGACGCTAAGAAATGGTGGGGGTAATTTTTGTAATATTTAATCATAGTTAGATCATATGATTATTACTCTCATTGCAATAAAGTAATCTTTAAACAAATCTCGGGGTTATATCTTTTTTACCATCTCTTAATTAAAATCTTTGTCCTGTTTATTTTTGACCCTACTAATAACATGATTGGAGGATTGACGCTTTAAAGTTATAAATTGTTTCATTTTATGTGGCTCATAAAAGTGAAGAACTTGTTTACATTCTTGAAAAACAAATCAAATGATGTTATCTCTTGTGATAAAACTAACAACTAGATATAAGTCTTTTTTTAAATTAAATAATCAAGTAAGAAATTTATGGTAAAGCTTTCTCAAGACTTTACACTATCCGGTCTAAAGGAGGGGCGTTTAAATGTTACTGTGATAACTGGATCGGGATTTGACCTGGAAGCCGGGATACCTACATTTCGTGGAGAAAAAGGATTTTATGAAGACAAAGAAGCGGCCTACCTCGCTTCTGTAGATGCATTTAATTCAGATCCGATAAGGCAATGGCGATGGTACCTCAAGCGATTTGCAAGGTATCACTCTACATCTCCTGCAGCCTCTCACAAAGCCCTGGCTGAACTTGAGGTTGAATTAGATGAAAACTTTTTAGGAATTGTAACCCAAAACATCTCTGGTTTGCACCTCAAGGCTGGTAGTCATAAGGTCTATGAAATTCACGGTTGCATTCGGGAAATGAGAAATTTAATTACTGGAGAGCGTCGACCTCTTCCAGAATTGTGGTTAAAATCAACTCCAACAGATGAGGAGTTGAGATACTGGCGTCCACATGTCTGTTTTATAGGCGAAAACTATGATGAATATCCTCTTACAGAATCGGTTGAAGCATGCCAAAGCTGTGATGTATTGCTGATAATTGGGACGGGTGGAGTGATCCACACTCCTGTATGGTTGGCTGAAATGGCACAATCCTCTGGAGCCATTATAGTCAACATTAACCCCAATCCAGGTAAAGTCGATAAAATTTCGGAGTTTACTTTCCGTGGTACTGCGTCTGAATATTTTCAAGAGTCATCACTATTTTTGGAGATTGATAGGTAAAATCTTATGAATTTTCGAAATGTTGTGTGGTTAAAAGGCTGTGCATCGCCATGGATACGGCCGCCTGTACAGGGTCGATGACAGGGATTTCGATTGCTGATTCGATTTTAGTACGATGGGAAGCCATTCCAGCGCAGCCGAGGACGATAGTGTCGGCTTGATCGTAATCCTTCAGTTCCTTCGCAGCCGCCAATAGTTTCTTAAAGGCATCCTTGCCGCTCACGCTTTCTCCAACTGATAAGTCTGCTACTCGTTCTCCAGCAAGCCTTTCCATCACTCCCATTTGCCTCAGGTATCGGAGATGACGTCGGATGGATCGTTTTTGGAGGGCAATCACCCCAAAGCTCTCTCCCCGGGACATTGCTGTCAGGATTCCACACTCCTGAATGCCAAATACTGGTTTTTCGGAAGCCTCCCGGCATACGTGCAATCCGGGATCTGAATAACAGGCGATGACGAAGGCATCAATATTTTGAAGTTCAGAAATCATCTTCCTTAATGGAAGTGTCACTGCTTCGATATCAGCCTGACTTTCAATGCCGAAAGGTCCTTCGGCGAGGCTCACGCATTCGATTATTGGTCCTTCCGAGAAATGAAATATCCTAAGTTCTTTGGCTATACCTTCAGTCACCGATTCATTGGAGTTCGGGTTGATTACCAAGATATTCTGTCTTTTATTATTCATAGTTTTCAGAGCAGTTTCGCACCAAAATTTCTTGAAGGACTGAGCGGTGAGGAAATAGGGAGTTCCCCCCCGGTTTCGGCAGGTGTCCTTGGAAGGAATTCACCTGATCCACGATCTACTTTCAATGTTTCCCCTTCGACCACCACTCTTCCACGGTTGATGACGACTCTCGGCCAACCTTCCACTTCCATTCCTTCGTATGGTGTGTAGTCCATGTTGTCGTGGAGGATTTCCTGTTTGATGGTTCGGACCCATTTAGGATCCCATATCGCAATGTCAGCATCACTTCCAATGACCAGTGACCCTTTCCTGG
>CAZOTX010000289.1:0-2868 GCA_964582835.1 uncultured Pseudomonadota bacterium
GCTACAGTCCAGGAAGCACAAACACGTGGATGCGCTAGCTCCATAGTAACTTTTGACCCACATCCACAGGAAATAATTCACTCTCAACAATCTGTATTTCGTATTTGCACATCATTACATCAACTCCGTTTACTAGAAAAGTTAGGAATTGATGAAGTACATGTAATTCCTTTTACAAGGGAATTATCAGAACTGAGTCCTGAAGAATTTGCATTACAATTTTTGATTAAGCGTTTTGATCTAAAAAAACTCGTCATAGGATACGATTTCCGTTTTGGAAAACACCGTGCTGGTGACTTTAAATTATTGGAAAACCTTAGCAAAAAATATAATTTTTTACTTGAAGAAGTCTCTCCTGTTCAAGTAAGGGGTCAAACTGTTAGCAGTACCCTCATTCGGGAATTGATTCAGGAGTATCGTTTTACTGAAATTCCAAAATACCTTGGACGGGATTTCAGCGTCTTTGGTCCTGTAGAACAAGGTCAGCAACTAGGAAAGAATCTTGGTTTCCCAACTGCCAATATTCTTCCCAGTGTTACTTTAGCTTTGCCTGAGGGAGTCTATATTAGCAAAATAAAATTATCTGGGGAAACTCATTTTGGTGTTACCAATGTTGGGAAAAGACCTACATTCGGTAACAATTCGGTGACCGTAGAAACTTTTATTTTTGATTTTGACAAAATTATATATGGCGAGAATTTGGAAGTAATACCTCTTGCACAATTGCGTTCAGAAATGAAGTTTGCGAATGCAAAAGATCTTAAAACTCAAATTAAGAAGGATATTCAAACTGCACGAAATTACCTGGCAGCACTTAAAACATAATTTGTCATTTAATCCTTCTTATTTATAGTCCTGAATTAAAAATCACTTTAGTGAATTTTACTAAAAATCCTTTAACTATTTTAACTCCTCTCTGTTTAATACTATTATTAAAATTTGTAAAAGAAATTTTGAGCTCAAATACCCTCAAACACGTTTTATTCAGATTAACAAAAATAGTGCCTCATCCATTTTCTTTCAATACTAGCAATAATTCTACAATTTTAATTCGGAGGCTACACTCAAGATCAAAAATACTGATTTTTCGGTGAACATCTTAAAATTTTAACAATGCACTTCTATTTCTTGCATTTCATGCAGGTAGAGACTCTCTAAAGACGACACTGGATTACAGAAAATGAATCATTGTTGAATTGATATTTCAACTGTTTTTGAAAGCACCAAAAGCCGCAAAACAGGAGTTTTTATGTAAGAGTTCAACCTGTTTAAATCCTACTCGCCTAAGAAGATCAAGTTGAAAAGTTACCGGCATCGGGGAATCCTCTTTTTCTATGTAGTCAAACACCTTTTTTCTATATTTTTCCCCCCCAATTGTACAAAGGTATTCACCATAGCGTGACCACATAAGAGAATTAACCGCCTCAGTTTCATGTGACACCAAATCTGTTATCCAAACACTACCAGCGGGAGCAGTCAGTAAATAGATCTTTCTAAATGTTGACTCCCAGTCCTGATCATTTCGCAAATGATGCAACACTGCCGCAGCAAAAATGACGTCATATTCTTGTTCGGGCAGTTCAATTTCACGAAAATCACCTTGAAATGTTCGAATTTTACCTGAATTGAATCCAGAAATCCGCTCACGAGCCTTTTCCAGCATCGGAAAACTAAGGTCAACCAGATCACAATCAAAAGGAGAACTTTGTTGAGCTAATTTGATTGTACTGTTGCCCGCACCACAGCCAATATCTAAAACTCTTTTTATATTCTTGCTGGACTTAGATGCAGATTGTGCAATTAAATCCAATGCTAAAGGTGCGTCAATTGTACTTGTTTGTCCAGTTTCTAGGTTTGAGAACCGCTCAACATCGTTGTCAAATCTAACTTTAATTTCTTCGACTGATGATTTTTGTTCAATTGGTATACCCATACTTACTTTCATCAAGCTTTTTTAGGACAAAATCATTCACATTTTCTGGTAGGCAACCCCGGACCACCAGTTTTTTGACTGCGCTTTTCTAGCAGAATCACATTGTGCCAAACCCCCAGTCGGTGCCCTATCTTTTCTCTGTATCCAACTTCCCTAAATCCACATTTTCGATGCAAGGCCAGACTTGCTATATTTTCGGAAATTATTTCAGCAGTTAAAGTCCAAAATTTTTCTTTCTCGGATGCAGCCAAAAGGGCTTTGAGTAAAGCTATGCCAATTCCTTGTCTATGTACAGCATGACTAACGTGTACGCTGACCTCAGCGACTCCAACGTAACCTCAGGTGCTGGAAGACGGAGTCAAAGTAGCCCAGCCATAAACTGTTTTCCCTTTTCGAGCAACAAAACCACAAGAAGACAAGCGTTTAGAATCCCATTCTTTCCAGCTTGGAGATTTAACGTCAAATGTTGAGAATCCAGTACTGATGCTTTCCATATATATAGAGCGGATCTGTGGCCAGTCTTCAAATTTCAGTGAGACAATTTGATAATTCATGATTTTTATACGTTTTGTATTGTAAGATTGGTTCAGTTACTTTGTCCTTATGATTAAAATAAGATGATAGTCACAAATTTTGAAAATCTCCAGACGCAAAAGAACAACAAAACATAAAAAGTTCTTAGGCTCCCTACGTCTGGCTTCAGTATACCGTAAATATTTTTTTCGACAAAAGTATCACTTATTACACAAGACTTAATACATTTCCATAACATTAAGTAAGATTATTCGCCCGTTTTATGAATTAAACACTTTGAGATTCTTCAAAAATTATAAATGAAGCTGGTTTTCCTAAAAAACTTTATTGTAGCCAGAAAACAGAAATTATTGATAGAATAGTGTAAACAAAAAGAATCCTACAGATCTTAAAAAGGAATG
>CAZOTX010000290.1:0-2856 GCA_964582835.1 uncultured Pseudomonadota bacterium
TTAGAAGCAATCCATGATATGGGTACATTTCGGAATGATTTTTTTAGAGAAGGTGGGATTGTTTCGGTTAATAGTGCGTTAAAAGAAGTTGGATCTGCAGTTCATAAAGTCATTGAGTCACATCCTATCACGGGTCAAAAATACATAAATGTAAACCAATCCTTCACTCGAAACATCATAAATGAAAGTCAAGGTGCAAGTGACCATATACTTCAATACTTATTTCATCATACGACAAGACCTGAATTTCAAGTTAGATTTCACTGGCAAAATAACTCTGTTGCAATATGGGATAATCGTATAACACAACATTATGCTATTTGTGACTACTTGCCAAATCTTAGACATATGCAGAGAATAACAGTTATTAATGATAAAAGAGAAAAGTGATATAATTATTAAAAATTTTCAGAAACTATAATTTTTTGAGTTTTTTAGATTTCATTACTTTTAATTGAAATTTTATCTCTCATTGGTACAGGCTTTAAGTCAGCTTTTAGATATAGTGGATGAGCGGGTTGCCCGGACTTATTCATTTTTATACAGTGTAAATTAAAAATTTCGCCGTGTATTTTTCCAGATCGATTTAAAAAACTTCCATCATTCCCCCATGCAGCAACAATAATAGCAGCTTCTCTCGAAAGTTTAAAAATCCATGTATCATTCTCTTTGCCGACAGGATCATTTGATGCCTTCAAGTCACATGGCTTTTTTGCACGAAAAGCAAATAAATTAGTCATACAAACACCACCATAGCCCCAGAATTTCGCAAAGTTAATACAGCGTGTAATTGTTGGGTCATTATTTTTTTCATCCGCTGTTGAGGGATTCAGGCCAATAATCATTACGGATCGCTTTGACTTATCCCAGTTACGCCATAGCGCGTACCTGTACTTTCTACAGGCTGAAAATTTTGCATATGTTTTCAAATTATTCTCCACACATGATTCTATAAATACTCCAGAAAAAATGATGTTTAGTTTAAAATTTTTTAATTCAGGGTAAAATAATTAAAATATTTTCTATTTAAGTCTTAATTAAATTGTCCAAATATAATTTAGCGTTTTTAGCTAAGTCACTAGAGTCATCCCATAAATTTCTCCAGACTCCGAGAGTATTTGAAAGTTGTGGATCTACTACACTAGAAGAAAATGATTCGAATGTTATCGGACCTTGATAGTCAATTTCCTTCATTGCAGAAATAATTTCAGTAAAGTCGATGTGCCCAGTTCCTAAATAACCTCGATGGTTTTCACCAAAGTGGAAATAACCCAATTTTCTACCACATTGAATAATAGATTCTCGATAACTCGATTCTTCAATGTTCATGTGGTAACTATCGAGATGAACACATACATTTTCACTTTCTGTTTGCTCAATGAACTTTAAGACTTTTGAGGTTGTATTTATTAAATTGCTTTCATATCTATTTACTGGTTCAAGACCTATCATAATTCCCCTTTTTTCTGCTTTTTGACACAAGTCTCGAATTATTTCTACACTGTTTTGAAAAGCATTTTTGGAAGGTGGTGCATGGTATTTTTTCAAAGCAGAATAAAGGACCCCACCCATGTATTTTGAGCCAATTTGATAAGTCATATCTAAGGCTTTCGACAACAATTTAGCTCCATTCCTACGAATCTCTGGTTCTTCACTAGTAATATCCGTCTCGTCAGAAAGACCTAACGAGGTCACGGCATTCATTTTGTTAATATCAAGAATCTTTCTAGTATAATCAGCATCAAAGTTATAGGGATTCAAAAGAGGAATTTCAATAATATCAAATCCCAATTGTGAAGAACTTCCTACAGCAAAATCTATATCTTTGTGAAGCCAAGCCCCAGTCCAAACTAGAGCATGAATTCCTAAAGGATTATTCATGTTATTCCGCTCCTACAATATATGAGACAATTTGATTCATAGAAGTTTTTTCTTTTATCTCATCAGCGACTATTTGACCTTGCCTAAGAACCAAAATTCTATCGCTAACTTCAAAAATATCGTTTAGTCTGTGACTGATTAGAATGACAGAAATACCCTCTGACTTAAGTTTTAGAATTAACTCCAGAACATGCTGAACCTCTTTTACTGCGAGTGCTGCAGTGGGCTCATCCATAATTACTAACTTTGGAGAAAAAGTCAGAGCCCTCGCAATGGCAATGGTTTGCTGTTGCCCACCCGATAATAGACCTGCCTGATATTGTACTGAAGGTACATTTGCTCCAAGGTCTTTGATAATTTTCATGGAATCCTCATCCATTTTTTGTTTATCAACAAGTCCCAAATTAATACCAAATATATTTTTTACAGGTTCACGACCAAGAAAAATATTTGAAGAAATATCTTGCTGTCGTGCCAATGCGAGATCCTGGTATATCATCTCAATACCCAATAGACGTATTTCGGAGGTAGATATTCTGGTTATTTCCCGATCCTCAAGTAATATACTTCCTGAAGAAGGATTATGTATCCCCGTTACAATTTTCATAAGAGTAGACTTACCAGCACCGTTATCGCCAACAAGTCCAATTACACTACCCTTTTCGACCGAAAGCGTAACGTGATCAAGAACTTTTATAGTTCCAAAATTCTTTGACAAATCTTTGATTTCCAGAAAACTCATTGGGACTTTTGACGATTTAGTTGATCGAACCATACAGCAAGAATTAATACTGCTCCTATTGCCATTCTTTGGTAGTAAGATTGGACGGCAAGAAGATTTAAACCGTTCTGGAGTACTCCCATGATAAGTGCCCCTACAAAAGTACCAAGAATGCTGCCTTTACCTCCAAAAAGATTTGTACCTCCTATTATTGCTGCAGTAATTGCAGTAAGTTCGTAGTTAAGACCGGCAGT
>CAZOTX010000291.1:0-2856 GCA_964582835.1 uncultured Pseudomonadota bacterium
CTGACTTGTGATGAGCCATAAGTTTTTCCTTTTTTTAATAAGTTGATAAAATGGTTAATATACGTTAGTATCTCATACGCCAATTGTACGAAAATCACGTCAAGGCCCTGTTTCTATTACATTAGGTGCTATTAACTTATATAATGATTCTCCAGTACAGCTATTCAATTTTTTCACTATTACCGATAAAGAAGAATGAGTTACATTGATTACTCTAAATTTTTCCAATGACAGATCTCAAAATACTCTCTGTATCTTACGATCATGTCAAGTTTTCTCAACCAAGTAAGATGATTTCGTTCAACAATTCGATAGCATTTCTCCTGCTAAAGCCGATATTCCACTCTACAGTTTTTTATCGGCTATCGTTTCTTTATCTCAACAAATCTTGTTGTAAGAAAGATGATCTGTCCAGTTTTTTTATAAATTCAAGACCGAAAGACCTTCTATGTATGGGTGACAATCCATATTTTTTGATTGCTTCCCCGTGCTGTTTTGTTGGGTATCCTTTGTGATCTTCAAATCCCCATTCAGGATAACTTCGCGCATTTTCAACCATGATTCTGTCCCGACTCACTTTCGCCAAAATAGAAGCCGCTGCAATACTTTTTGATAGGCCATCACCCTTAACAACTGCTTCGCCCCCTATTGTTGTTTCCGGGAAATGGTTTCCATCAACAAGAATATAATCAGGGACAGGTTTTATTTCATTCAAGCAACGTAACATCCCATGAAGCGTAGCTTGAAAAATATTCATCCTGTCAATTTCTTCTATTGAAATTGACACTATTTTAAATGCCAGAGCTTCCGAACAGATCACGTCAAACAACTGAGAACGTTTTTTAGCTGAAAGTTTTTTTGAATCGTTTAAAGCATGTTTGGAATTCCAATCTTTCCCTAAAACAACTGCTGCAACCATTAGTGGTCCAGCCAGTGGACCTCGTCCGGCTTCATCCACACCTGCAATATACTTAAACCCACGGTTTAAAGCCGCTTTCTCAAGTTCAAGTGTTGGACTGATTTTATGCTGAAGGCCGAGCGGTGATACGTTCTTTGATCCTGGCTGCTTTTCCACGTCTTGCTCTAAGATAATAAAGTTTTGCCTGACGCACTTTACCGATTTTTATGACATCTATACTATCAATCCGGGGTGAGTGTAGTGGGAAAATCCTTTCAACGCCATAACCCTGGGTTACTTTCCGTACTGTGAAAGTTGCCTTGATATTACTTCTATTACAGTGCTTGCCTATGATGACACCCTCAAATGCCTGTATGCGATCTTTGTTTCCTTCAGTAATTCTATAATTAACCCGGACACTGGATCCGACTCTTAATTCAGGCAATCCGCTGCGTAATTGCGATTTCTCAATCTTTTCCATTACAGTAGACATTTTTTATCATTTGCTTATGTTAACAATTAGTCATCTAGCCTTTTTAGCTGTTAGATTTGCATCGAAGTAAATCCGGACGACGTTTTTTTGTCCTTTCTAAAGCTTGTTCTTCCCGCCACTGGCTGATTATTTTCTGGTTCCCAGACTTTAATTCTTCTGGAACTTCCATACCCTCAAAACTTGCAGGACGTGTGTATTGAGGATATTCAAGTAGCGGCAACATGAAAGATTCATTTTCAGTAGATTCTTGATTACCAAGAATTTCTGGGACAAGGCGACTGATGGATTCAATCATAGTCATAGCAATAACCTCACCTCCCATACAGATGAAATCTCCGCCTGAAATTTCCTCATCTACCAAATAACGTAAACGTTCATCGAATCCTTCGTAACGACCACATATCAGTGTTAAGACTGCTTTTTTCCTACTTAACTCTCTTGCTTTTTCCTGAGAAAAAGGCCGTCCCTGCGGAGTTATTAAAATTGTATGTGTTTCACGCCCACTTCCGTGATGATGCTCTTTTAGCTCCTTAAGTGTCTTAGCAATGGGATCAACCCGCAAGACCATTCCTGGTCCTCCCCCGTAAGGAGAAGCATCTACCTGTAAATGCTTCCCACAACCGTGTTTTCTAAAATTGACAAGGCTTACATTCAGGTACTTCTTTTCAATTGCTTTTTTTATTAGGCTTTCTCCCAGAAAAGAAGAAAATATTCCTGAAAATAATGTTAAAATTTCAAAGTGTAGCATCACTCTCCGGTGTTGCTTCTTCTATTAGTCCAGGCATCGGATCAATTGTCATCCGCCGGGATTCAATATTCAAATCCAACACAACATGCGGAACATCTGGAATCATGAAACTATTTTTACCGTTACGCACTTCAAAAACGTTGTTTGCACCTGTTTCCAGAAATTCTGAAATCTCTCCTAAATAAATCCCGTTTTTGTCCTCTACACTACATCCAATAAGCTGATGTATGAAAACTTCACCAGGCTTCAAAGGTCCCAACTGACCATCTGGCAATAACAAACGGCAGCCTTTAAGTCTTTCTGCAGTATTACGAGAATCAACTTCTTCAAAAAGAATGATCCATCCATTTTTAACTGATCGAATCCGCAAGACTTTCAAGTTTTTTAACTGTCCATCATTTTCTAAAATGAAAAGCCCTACATTCAAATAATAATCGGGAGTCTCTGTAAAGTATTTAACTTTAACTGCCCCCTTTATCCCATGAGCACCAACTATAGTGGCAACCCACGTCAGTTCGTCATAATCATTAAAAAAACTCATCAAGCATTTATCGAAAAAACGATTAACTCAAAAAGCTCATCAGAAGGTGATATTTGCCTGCTTCATCAATTTGATGATTCGTTCCGTTGGCTGTGCGCCCACAGAAAGCCAGTGCTTGACTCGCACTTCATCAATTTCAAAACGGTTTTCTGTAACCATTGGGTTGTAAAACCCAA
>CAZOTX010000292.1:0-2853 GCA_964582835.1 uncultured Pseudomonadota bacterium
TCTCACTGGTACCTGCGAGAAAAATATCCTGCCGGCGCTGAACATTAGACCAGGCAGAGAGAAAAGGGATCCAGAAAACTTCTGCTACAGCATCTCCACCATTCTGCTCGTTAAACGGATAGACACCGTACCACTGAAAGTCAGCCTTTGTAAACTGACGGATGACTTTTGTAACAGTGTCTGCACTTGCTGCTTCAAGCTCATCATAATATGATAAAATTAATGATTTTTGATCTTGAAAGTTTTTCATTTTAGTTTACTATTTCAGTGCAACACCATTCTCAGGGTCAAAACCTTTTCGCGCTTTGTTAAATTCTCGAATTCTGGCAAAGACATCGACACCGATCTGGTCATAGATATCAAGCAAATCCACCAGAACCCAGTTTTCTCGGATCAGTCCATTTTCCAGTCTCCAGAAATCCAGACTTCGCAAAGAAATTCTCTTTCCTGAAGGGGCAATCCCTATCCACCCTCCATCAGAAATAGTCTGTATCATGTTGGGCCAACCTGTCACTCCTACATAATCCCCATCACCAAAAAAATGATTCGTAATTTGATCAACAAACTGACCTCGGTCCGGCATGGCAGCAAGAAAAGGAATCTGATGCCAATTTCGAAATCCATCTATCCCTCGGCCTGTACCGATACCAGAAGGGCCGTACCAGTTCATTTTTGGATGCCAAAATTTATTCATTCCCATTACCTCAGGGCCTCCCTCAGAAGGATGTCTATTCATTGTGGTAAGCATGTCAATTATTAGCTGGCAGGTTTCGGAACTCTTTGGTTCATCATGTGGACCTTGTATTATTCCATCTTGAGTTGCAGGTCCAGGAACCTGCCATTCACGACCAAGACTAGGAGCCATTGGCCAAGCTCCCGCCTGCATCATGACCTCAGGGATGTCCCATAGAGCCTGTACTTCGGTCACTCTGTCATCTTCAAAGCGGTAGATCTCGTGGAATCTCATGGCAACTTGATGTCCTGTCGGCGGAATGTCCAGCCATGCTTTACTGAAAGTTCCTGTGTAATAACCACAGCAACCTACCCAATCTGCGCCTTCTTGAGTTGTTCCGGCCATTACAATGGTGTCACGACGCTCTAAATCAGGCAAAGCACTCAGAAGTGGAGTAAAAACTTTCATGTAAAAATTTTCTGCTCCTACTATCTCCCCAAGTGGATAGCAAAGGTGTAAAACGGCCTCTGAAATCAAAAGCTTCTCAAGTACCTTACGTACACTACTTTCGTTAAAATTGTACATTGACAGTCTCAATTCAGAGATCAGTTTTTTATTTTTTGTGTGCCTATCCAATTTAACTCCTTTTCCAATAGAAAAGAAAATTCTTAACATTAAAAAAACTGCAATAAATTTCACAATTTATTAAAATATTTCTCATATATCAATATACTTTCAACCTTTACTATTGATTAACAACATGCAGTATTCCTTTTGTCTTGGACAAGTCACTGTGTTTTTTGATTATTGACTGAGGTGGATGAAATTCTTTCATAAAATTTTACATAAATTGTAATAAATTGATATTTTTAGGCTTTTTGTTAAATAGTGATCCTTTCCCATATTTTCACGGTAAGTTATTTATTCCTAAATTTACATGAATTTCAAACAATTTTTTATGGAACTACTTATCGTTTACAATAATTACATATTATTTTTTGTATCTGCAATATTTTTCTTGCATTAAAATAATACCTTTGTATAATTCACCCTTTATATCAAAACATGTTGTTTAGAAGGATTGTTTGCATTTAAACATTCCAAATCAATCATTGGGGTTGTCATTAAATTGAGTTCCCCCTTTCATAATCCACATCATAAAGGAGAACGATGATGAAATTGCTATCTAAAATAACCCTAACATCTGTATTAATGTTTCTATTAGTAAATGCAAGCTATGCAGTTTGTGGGATAAGTAGTGGATCAATAAATATATTGGCAAATGATTTCCCTGCTTTGCGTACATATACTGATACTGCAAAAGCATGTACAGGAGCTGGTGCTGATTTCAGAGTGAATCACACATCTGAACATAACAATCTAGCAATGGCAGCCCTTTCGGCTAATCCTGCGGAATATTCAGCTAGGATTGGGGCTAACAGTTCCATAGTACCTTTAATGAATGAAGGCCTAATTAGGCCAATGAATGACCTTGTTGCTAAATACGGACAAGGCTTACAAAAATCACAATTAATTACAATAAATGGAAAAGTGATGGCTGTAGCTTTTATGGCAAATACACAGCATTTATATTATCGTGAAGATATTCTTAATGAACTTGGTATTGCTGTACCAAAAACTTATGAAGAAGTGGTAGCAGCAGCTGAAAAAATGCGTTCTTCAGGTAAATTGTTAAATCCATATGCTGCAGCTTATAAAGCTGGATGGAATTTAGCAGAAGAGTTTGTAAATATGTTTCTCGGTCATGGTGGTGAGTTTTTCAAATCTGGTTCTGCAGAGCCAAATATCAACAACAAGAAAGGCATTGCAACACTTAAGATGTTAAAAAAACTTGCTGGTTATAGTAATCCAGACTTCCTAACTCACGACTCAGAAGCAATCAAAGTTGAATGGGAATCAGGAAAAGTTGGTCTTATGACTTTATGGGCTTCAAGATCGGGGACTTTGCTTGATGATGAAGGTGATCCGGCAATTACTGCTGCAACAAAATTAGGAGCACCCGCAACTGTTGGAGGAGGCTCTATTCCAGCAGCCACTCTATGGTGGGATGGCTTTACTTTAGCAACAAATAGATCAGATCAAGATGCTGAAGCTAGCTTTCAAGTACTTGTTCATGCAGCAACATCTAAGAAAATGGCAAATGATGCATCAGATCAAGC
>CAZOTX010000293.1:0-2852 GCA_964582835.1 uncultured Pseudomonadota bacterium
ACAAAATTTACGTTTGTAATACTTAGATTTTCACCATTTACATTAACCGCAAAGAAAAAATTTAAGAATACTGGAGGGATATTCAAAGTTTTAATCAATTTTTGGGGATCCAGACTTTTAATCAAGTCAATGAAGACAAAATAAATTTTGTTTTATCAAGTACTTTAAAGATACTAATTTTTTAAGATTACGTGACCAATAGAATCATTACAAACAATTTGATGTAAGTTTTTTTACTTAAAAATGTTTGATACCATTCATGTATTTAGCAGATTCAAGGATCCCGTTTATTGTTAAAGGCTCCATATGAAAAACCTGCTGGACATATGGAGCAATTGTCCTTTTCCAAAATTGTTTTGGCGTTGGATTGATCCAAACAACAAAAGGGAAATGTTCCTTTAGAGATTTTAAATTTTCCAAACTTGGTGTTGACGATTCTTCACGAAATTCAATTGATCCAAACGGCGCAAGTAACTCGTGCGGTCCCATGTAAGCATCCCCTACAATAAAAACTCGATAATCCGGACTGTTCTCCATGACTTGTCTCAACCTAATAGGTTTTCGTCTTTCTTTGTCCTCATAAACCTGTTCATAAATAGTATTGTGGAAATAGTAAGTTTTTAAATCCTGAGGGAAGCGACGTTTAATTTTTGCAAAGAGCATTTGAACTTTTTGGGCATGAACCCACATGGAATTCCCTCCATTGTCGAGTAACAACAAAACTTGTGTCCGATCATGCTGTTCTCTTAAAAAATGAGGGATGACAATTCCTCCGTTATTTCCAGTTTCTTCGACTGTAAGCTTAACATTAAGTTTCCTGTCCGGATAAGAATCCTCAATATGTTTTAATGCCTGGAAGGCGACATCCATATTGTTATCAGTAATTGGTGCATCTAAATCAACAGGATAAAATGAAGGATCACCAAGAACCTTGCGAGCTGTCCCAGCATGAGACGCTCCACCTACTCTGATTCCGTTCAGACCGTGACCAGAGTGACCATATGGAGAAAATCCATGACTCCCAATCCAGTGTCCTCCACCAGAATGTGAAGTTTTTTGCTTGTCCATCACTTTTTTCATTCGTTCAATCAACTCTTCCAGAGAAATTTTCGAGTAATCCACCATCTTTTCACTTGCCTGAGGGACACCTGTAGAACCGCCATTTCTTTGGTCTATTAAATCAAGATTGTCCTCATCGAGATGTTTTCTGGCATCCAGTTCTTTTTGAATGTTGTCATGTAAATTTGATTGGAAAGTTTCATTTAAAAACTGATTAATAAGTTGTTCATGATCAATTTCACCTTCAATTTTTCCAGTTTCCAGATTTTGACTCAGCCAGTGTTTAAAAGCAGGGGATTTTTGGATAGCATCTTCAATTGTATTGTAATTGTCAGTCTTAATTCCCAAAAAATAATCCCAAAAAGCCAATGTGTATGGTGCAATTTCTCTTCTCGATTTGCATACAAGATGCTCACAAACTTCAAATAATGATCCCAAGTCGGTAACCAGTCCCATTTCCATTGTTTTGTAAATATCCAACAATGTGCGTACATCCGTCTTAAAACCGTACTGCTGGAGAATTTCTGGAAACCCTGAAAACATAAAATGATAGATATATTGTTTTTACTCTAAAATATAGTCGTATTATCTAAAATTTTGAATTTGTAAAATGACTACATAATTGCCAAATTTAAGCATTTCATCAGGCAATGGTTCAAACTGAATTTCCTCCAACGTCATCATTGTTGTTTCATCAAAATCCTGGGAACCACTGGTTTTAATTATTTTTTGATCAACAACTGTACCGGATGAATCGAGGCTAATTTCGATCTTCACAACCATACCACTGCGAAAAATTTGAAGTGCATATGTAACATCTAGCAATAATCTTCCGATATGCTTATTGTAAGAATCACGAGCCATTATATACGGATCAAGTGCATGCTGTTCTGGAACTTTATTCTCTGTTTGATCAGATAACATTTCTGTTTTAGGTGGAGACAAGTCTTTCAACGGAGAAGGTCCCTCTTTAGATTGGACAGCTTCTTTTTCAGATGGTGAAACTTCCTTTTCAGGTTGTGAAATTTCTTTTTCAGATGGTGAAACTTCCTTTTCAGGTTGGGCAACTTCCTTTTTAGTTGGTGTAACTTTCTTTTCAGCTAAACCTTCATTTTCAGTTGCCAATTTTTTCATCATCCTTTGAACAAGAATGTCAACATTTGAAATCAATTTTTCAGTACCGCAATCTATGCAGAGCTGGGTTACGAACTGCCTTGTGATTTCAGGAACTGACATGTCAGCATATTTCATAGTCATCTGAGTGTCCTCCTCATTTCGAACAATCTGGAAAATAATAAACTTTTCTGTCTTAAATTGTTCTTCTAGATTTTTGATAATTCTCAGAACTTTGCGTACACATTTGCTGCTGGTACAATCTTCTATGTCAATACTATTTATGCCCTTTTCTCCAATTATTTCCAGTACTTTGTGTGATACAATGTGAAAACTTTGATTCAACTGTTCCCTTAATCTGTTAAAAAATATTTGCTTCTCATAAACAGACACTTCTCCAGATACTGTTGGAGGAGCAACTAGAACACGATCTGAATTTGCCCTACTGATTTTTAATAACAGGAATGTGTCTGAAATTATAAATAACGCCAGACACAAGTGTCTTAACTTGACTCCAATTTTTATTTTTTTAAACAAATTAAACATTTTTTGTTTCCCTTTTTTCCGTCAAGATAAGAATAATTGATTTATTTTAAAAAAAGTGTTGACAGTAACCCAAAGTTTAATTAATATTATGAGCTTTGCAGGAGTTGAACGCAAGTTCTTTGAAAAGGGAATCA
>CAZOTX010000294.1:0-2841 GCA_964582835.1 uncultured Pseudomonadota bacterium
AGTTCAAATTCACGCATTTCTTGATCATCCGGAGCAAATACAAAACCTTTCTGTGCTTTGCGTTCAGCATAAATTTGGGCCAATTCTTCTGCGATGTCATCTACTGCACGTGCGACTTTTGAGTGGGTTTTTTTCCATGCTTTTTCTCCAAGTTTGCTAAGTTTAGGAGAAGTTCCGTCTGCATTTACATATTTCTGTACTAAGTGAAATTTTGCAACTGGCACATAAACTTTTTCATCCCGTGCATATGAGAGTTGCATAAATTCGTTTTGCAACCCACCGGCAATAATTTTTTGCAAACCGTGGTAACGCCCAATTCCGTAATCTAAATGAACGACGTGATCCCCCACCTGCAAATCATCTAAATTTCCTGCGATTTGCTGAACTTGTGCTCTCTGCAATCTCCTATTTCTTTTTTTTTGGCCAAAAACCTCTTCCTGAGTCAGCAAAATAAATAGTGTTTTCCCTTCAGCATCAAGTTTCCTAAAGCCGGAAGATACTTTTCCGATTAGAATTGTAATTTTCTTTTTTAACCCGACAAAAGATCTACCCTCAAGCCACTCAATCCAGGGGCATCCTTTTGGATCGTGTCTGTCTTCTGCAACAGTACTTTCAACTCCAAAATCTTCAAGTAATTGCTTAAAATGGTTAGCTTGTGTTTGATTATTTCCATTTAGAAAAATTGGTACACCTGACTCCCCCCAATCTTGAAGTAACTTTACCATATGGCCTGCAGCAGAATTGGCTTTGGCATTTTCAAACCCATCACGCAATGACTGATTGTCTGAAAACCTTAGTCGAAATACTTCGCGTTCTGAAATTTTAATTTGAGATTTTGATTTTAAAAAAACCTTTGCGGATTCTTTGAGTCGGTTTTCCAGTTCGCGGTTTGAAAGGAATAATGATTCTGGTGACAAGGTTATTTTATTTTGCTGAGAACTGAGTTCGAATTCCATGAAGACTTCCTGATAAAAATGTTTTGCTTGCAATGCTATACGATCTTCTTCATCAATTATTAGCAAATGTTTTTCTGGCAAATAGTCGAATAGTGTTTCCAGTTTTGAATAGAATAGAGGGGAGAGTGATTCAGCTCCAGGGAAACTCTCACATTTATTTATACTTTCTTTCAATTTACGTAAAACTTCTGGAGAAAATTCTTTACGAAATGACGATATTGTTTGGCTTGCAAAATCAATAGTCTCTTGATTAAAAAGTATTTCAGTTGCAGGAAGAATTTGTAGTGAAGATAATTCTGTTTCAGTTGAACGTTGAGTTTGAATTTCAAATGGTTTTAGGTATAAAAGTTCTGAATTTTGAGAAAATTCCATCCTTACCGGTTTTGTCTCGTTCAGTGGAAAAATGTCGATGACATCACCATGAGAACTAAATTCACCTTTATCTTCTACAATATCCACTTGAGTGTAACCAGAATCAAACAATTTTTTCTGGAGTTCATGTTTACCTCCAACAAAATCAATGGTTAGAGTAAAAGTGTTTTTTTGGAAAATGGAACTGGGCAGAAATCGTTGCATCATTCCGCTTGGCGTTGTGATAAGAATCCGAACCTCTGAGTTTAGTAATGCATCTAGAGTTTGAAAACGCTGTGCGACAAGGCCTTTGTGTGGGGAAAAATTATCGTAGGGAAGTACATCCCAAAATGGAAAAAAATGAACATCTTTTTTTCCTAAATAATAGTAAAGATCGTTGAGAAGTAGTTCAGCAACATCAAAAGACTCACAGACCACAACCAGTGGTTTAATCTTTTTTGGAGGTTGCTCAAGAATTTGACAAAGCATGGATAGTACAAGTGCTTTGCTTGATCCCGAAAGACCTTGTAATTCAACAACCGTAAAACCTTTTTTTATTTTGTTGAGAATTTGTTGTATTGATGCAGACATCTATTATGGAAGAGCAAAGACAAGAAACGAAGATCAGGTATGACTTAGAATGTCGAGAATTACGACGTAAACAACAGGATACTCGACGTCATCTTTAATAACTCGGACAATTTCATAAGCTACATTATCTACCATAAATTGCTCTTCTTCTACGAGGAGTTCTTCTTCAAAGTCCATTTGAATACTACCTTGTTCTCCCAACAAGCCGTGGATGTTTACAATGACGGTTGAGGAATTTTCGTCAATCATTTTAATGTTTAAGAAGGTCCTGATGTGTTCTGTGTAATTAGGAATGCTTTAAGAATTATTATGTACAAAGTGAAGTAACAAACTTTATGGCATAATATAGACTAACGGTTCAGGATCTGATTTGTCTAATTAATTTTTCAGACTAGGCAGTGTACTACTTGAATGAAAAAAATTATTTTAAACTTAGAATGAGTTAAGAATTTAATCATTTTTTTATTCTCTAATTCACAAAAATCTGATTATTTGTTTAATTTCTGTTCGTGTTTAACTATCAGTTTTCCCAAGTCTATACTTTATTGTTTTGTATGTCAACGACGGACCATTGATTAAATTCTTTGACTATATTATTTTCTCTAAAGCTTGAATTTCAAGCTTTAGGTTGTCATAATCAAATCATATATAATTTGATTCCCCTCGAAAAAAGGAGGCACTAATAGGAACAAAATTTAAAAAATGAGCGGATTTGCAAAACTTAGGATTTTTACTGTGACAGAGAAAAGGAGTATTTTTAGCTTAAGCGGGATTCTTTTTTTCAGAATGTTTAGTATATTTTTGCTCTTACCTGTTTTTAGTGTGTTAGCGATGCATCTAGAAGGTGCAACTCCTTTTCTGATTGGAATTGCATTTGGAGCATATGGGTTGACGCAGGGGTTCCTTCAATTGCCATTCGGAATGTGGAGTGACAGAGTAGGAA
>CAZOTX010000295.1:0-2827 GCA_964582835.1 uncultured Pseudomonadota bacterium
CACTACCTCGACACGGTAGGGGTCGGCGGTTCAATCCCGCCCGCGCCTACCAAAGAAATATTTCATTGAAACAGAGAGAAAGCCCATAGGAATACGAAGGTCTAGTCCACCAACGAGAAATGAGGAATCAACACGGATAAATGATCAAATTCGTGTCAATGAAATACGACTTATCGATGGTGTCGGTGAGCAAGTTGGTATCATTTCAACAGAAGAAGCTCTTGAAAAGGCACGTGTTGCGGATTTGGATTTAGTAGAAGTGTCTCCAAAAGCCAAACCTCCGGTCTGTCGTTTGATGGATTATGGCAAATTTAAATACCAACAAAGTAAACGAAGTCACGTTGCGAGACAAAATCAGAAAGTTGTTCACCTTAAGGAGGTGAAAATGAAACCTAAAATTGAAGAGCATGATTTTCAATTTAAACTCCGGAATGCACTTCGCTTTCTAGAAGATGGTGACAAGGTAAAAGTTGGTGTCAGGTTTATGGGACGTCAAATAGCCCATAAGGATTTAGGTGTAGAATTATTGGAAAAATTCCAAGCTGAAATTGGTGAGGACGGAACAGTTGAGCAGCCGATTAGTAGTGAGGGACGTTCAATGCATATGATCCTCGCTCCACCCAAAAAAAGGAAGTAGGAATTCCATGAAAATAAAAACCCACCGTGGAGCCGCAAAACGTTTTAAAAAGACTGGAAGTGGTTCTTACAAACGGAAACGTGCTTTTTTACGTCACGGTATGCGTAAACGAAACCAAGATACAAAACGTCTGCTACGAAAAAAAACATTAGTATCTGCCTCAGACACTAAGTCTGTAGATATGATGCTGCCAAACGGATAAGCTGATAATATTATTATGAGAGTAAAAAGAGCAGTTCACGCACGTAAGCGAAAAAAAACACTTTTTAGGGCGGCAAAAGGATATCGTGGCGGACGAAGAAGCCTTTTACGTACGGTTAAAGATGCAGTTGATCGTTCAAGAGAATCTAGCTATCGTGACAGAAAAATAAAAAAAAGAGACTTTCGACGGCTTTGGATTGTAAGAATCAATGCCGCTGCCCGTTTACATGGAATGAACTATAGTCAGTTCATATATGGATTGAAAGCCGCGAACATCGAAATGGACCGAAGAACCCTAGCTTATCTAGCTATGGAAGAGCCTACTTTGTTTGCACAGGTAGCGGAAGAGGCAAAAACAAAACAGGCAGCGTAATTTATTGAGAGCATCCAGTTCAAATGCTCCTCTTTTTTACTCACCCATCCATTACTATTCCCGAATTAAAAATATTTCTTACTCCGTTAGCTATGGTGTTGAGCCAGTCCTTCCCTTTTTGTTTACCTTCAGGATCCAGTCCCTTGATTAACACAGTGTACTCCAATTTACCTTCAGCTATTTGTCGAGAAATACTGTTAGTCAAAGATTCTGGAGCCAACAATTCAAATGCTTTTGGTGTAACCAATTGTTTTTGAATCTGTGACCATTTGTCCAGCAATTGTTTTTGTTCTGCAGTTTCTTTTTTTGACACTTTATTGCTTATGTTACTAATACTGAAAGATCCATCCAAAGCCTCCACATAACGATTCAACTGTAAAAGACGTTCCTGATAATTTAATTCAACTATCTTGAGTCCTGCTCCATAAAGGTGTTGCTTTTCTGTAGTTTGGGAGATACAACCAATACGAATTTGCTGATACCAGTGGAATAATGCAGTCAACTCCGCAAGGACATCAACCTGTTTTTTTACAATTTCCATTGCACTTGAAAATTTTCGTGGTTCATAGTCAATTTTGCCTCTTGGTAAAGAATGTCCAAAATTTAATCCAGCCTCCAGATGCCCATTGATTCTTGCTCCAGCTGCAGTCATGACTCCAAAATCTGCCTTTATAGGGCCCAAAAGAGTGTTGTTCCCCCCAATAAAAAGACGTGATTGGTCTAAAAAGAGTCCCCGGCAAGTATCACCAAATAAGGACGCAGTTGCTTTATCACCCCTGATACTATAATTAAAATGAATACTCCCACTACCAACTTCACTAAAATGTCCAAGTTCTGGCCCCGTGCCTCCAGATATAAGTACATCACAAAAATTAATATTGCTACCTAAAGTACTCCAGGGGAAAAGCAATGTCATTTTTGTGTCAGTGTGTTGAGCTGAGGACGAATCCTCCTCATAAAGAGACCCCTTCCTAACGCGAAATCCATATCCGGTGGTAAAATCGTTAATCATTGTTTCTTTTCCCAAAAACACTGCATTTTCCGCTACTCCTGAACCAAGTATAGTTTGAGGGCCAACAACTGTATCTTTCAAAGTTACCGGACCTAAACTACCCACAACAGCATTTTCTCCAATCCAGCTATTTTCCATAGTAGTAGGACCATAAATGCCAATTTGCGCTCCTTTATGAATTTCTGTTTTACAACCGTTAATCCTGACAAAAGGATGCAGGATTGAACCTGAAGAAAATTTTTCTGCTGAGACCTCCATGCCGATTCTGACAGAACTCAAATCCGGAATAATTACTCCACGATCCTGCAGTCTACGGAGTTGTTCAGAATTATAAAAAATGTTTTCGTTTACATTCATAAATGAGTTTATTGTTTAAATTAACCGTTTATTCCTGTTTTTAAAATTGCCAGAAAATAAAGGAATGCATCAAGGTAAGGAAATATCAACAAAGAAAGAGAAAATTCAAAGTTTAGATAATGCAAGTCCCGGAGGTTAAACTTAAGGTACTCCTGTTTCGTAAAATGCTCCAAAACATCCTTCTCAGTCATAGCTCCCTGTATCGTGATCAGACAAATTTGTAGATTTCATCTCACATCAGTGTTTA
>CAZOTX010000296.1:0-2825 GCA_964582835.1 uncultured Pseudomonadota bacterium
TAAGGTTGCCAATTCTGCTTCCATCTTTTGCATTCCAAATTATTAAAGAACTGTCGGTACTGGCAGTAACAAAACTTTGTCCTCCTGGAGCAAAACGAATGTCCTGGACTTTGAGGTTGCCGATATCAAAATTTTTTACAGATTCATTTTTTTTTAGGTCCCAGATACGAACACTTTTATCAGAGGAAAAACTAATGAGAAACCTATTATTCGATGAAAAATCCAGCAACTCTACAGACCTTTTGTGAGCGCTGAGAGTTTTCATATTTAATGAAATCCCATTTTCCCAAATTTGCACAGTCCCATCTTCGAGCGCAGAAATAATTCTTTTTCCGTTTTTGTCATATCCCAAACTATTAACGAAAGGTCCGGCTTCGGTGATTTGATGTACTAACCTTCTTTCTGCAATATTCCATGTTTCAAGGCTTCCTCCTGCAGTTCCAACAACGATTTCAGCAAGTTTTGGATGGATACTTATTGTGGAAACAGCTTCTTCAAAGTTTATTTTAAAACGTTTTTTTTTGACTTTCCAGTCCCAGATAATTAGATTACCCTCCTCAGAACAAGAAACCAACACATCACCACGTGAATTGAATTCAAGATCATTAATTGATTTCTCATGACCTGAGAGAGTGGTAATCAACTCCATTTCTGGAACACTGCGAAATTGTAAACTTCCATCTTTACCTCCTACAGCGAGTGTCTTTCCATTTGGATGGAAGGTTAAACTTTTTATACTGCTTTTACTTATAACCTTTGTAGATTTAAGCATTTCCTTTTTTTTCATGTCCCACAGTTTAACTATACCGTCAAGACTTCCTGAGGCCAAAATCTCCCCTCCGGCATCAATTGCAAGTACACTAACTGCACTGAGATGTCCCCGTAAAACATCCTTTGGAATAGCCTGGTCAACACTCCAAATTCTGATCGTGTCATCCTGCCCCCCAGTTACCGCCAACTTTCCTCCGACATGTAGAACAAGTGAAATAGCCTTATGTTCATAATTGGAAATAACTTGCAATTTTTTCCCGTTTTGAATACTGAAAATTTCCACAGATGAATTCCTGGATAAGACTATAGCATGCTGGCCATTCGGTGAGAAAAAAGCTGACTGAATCGGCTTCTTTCCAACCTTAAGACTCTGTGAGAGAAAATAATCTTTTTTAATTTTCTCGTAGTCTTCCTTTGCTGCCGCAGATGAAGACAAAGTTAGCAGTAGAATAATAAAAACAAAACTAGAGCTTTTTCCCACTATTATTTTATAAAAAAAGGTAAAAATATTTTTTAACACTTTGAAAGTGCCTCTCATTGTGGCAATTAATCATTTGTTTGTCGTGCAAAAAATAACATTTTGTGATATAAAATGTTGTCTGAGTTTAGTCGTTAGTCATGAACCTCGTTGGAGAATTACAAAAACGACTGAAGACTTGGGCTATTATGTAAATTTTTCCAACTCTTATTTAAAATTTTTGTAGCCTTTAAATAATGAATAAAACAAAATCTGAACAAAAAAAGGATCCAGATAATGATGATCATTCCGATGATGTCCCGATGCCTTTAACCTCTCATCTTGGGGAGCTTCGCAAGCGTTTGGTCAATATAATTATTGTAATCATGGTTGTTTTTGTTGGTTCGACTGTCGTAGAAATGGAACTGGGTCAACCTATTCTTTCCGCATTTCGCGCCCCATTAGATGCACGTAACGTCCCCCTGGTCTTTCTCGAATTAACTGAGCCATTCTTCACATATTTGCGTATAGGACTCTATGCCGCAATTTTCTTATCATTCCCATACTTGCTTGGACAAATCTGGTTATTTGTTAGACCAGCACTTTTTTCAAAAGAACGTAAAGCAGTCTGGCCTTTTATTTTACTTTCGTATCCACTTTTCGTGGGCGGAGGATTATTCGGCTATTTTATTGTTATCCCCTTTGGTTATGATTTCTTTTTGGGTTTTGAAAATAAATTCACGTTACCATCTTTGAGTATGGCTAGTTATCTGTCACTGACAATTCATCTATTATTTGCATTCGGACTAGTTTTTGAACTACCAACAGTCTCATTCATTCTCACCAGAATTGGTCTCATAAATGCGCACTGGCTCCGAAAAAATCGAAAATACTCGTTGGTCGTCATTTTTATTGGTGCCGCAATACTGACTCCTCCAGATGTGTTTACACAAACTTTAATGGCAGGTCCTCTCATTATTCTGTACGAAATCAGCATACTTGTTTCACGGATGGCTGGAAAAAAAGAAAAGGATACCTTACCTAAATTAAAGAAATCCCAGAATTAATAATCTGAATCATAAGCCTACTATGGTACAAATCTTGTCTTCATGATGATCAAACTCTGCTGGACTCAGGGAAAAGTCTTGGATGAATCAAGATGGACTTATTCTGCTGGTCTCAAGTATATACTACAAAATTGAACAAAATTAATTCCCTTAATGTTAAGAGAAAGAAAGTAGTCATCAAGCGCTGAGCAAGAGAAATTCGCGAGTAACCATCGGTAAGATTTGATAATTTCGTCAGCTGTTTTCATTTAATAATTCAGCAAGTTCGTCTAAAGATTTTGCCTGTAAATCTGCCAGTTCAGGCCAGGAGAATTCTCCTTTCGGATCAACATGAATCGTAGCAATTCCCGCAGCACGACCCACTTGTAGATCATAAAGATAATCTCCTACGATTAAGGCGTCAGTTGCTGCAACTTCCCAGTGATTTAGCAACCTGTAAATCCCCTTCGGAGAAGGTTTTGGTTCAACACACCCGCGCCCAATAACTAAATCTTCGTTGAAGTAATCTGTCAAACCGAGAGCTTCCAGCG
>CAZOTX010000297.1:0-2814 GCA_964582835.1 uncultured Pseudomonadota bacterium
TTCCGATAGATCCTTGAAACAAAGTATCACCAGCAATCAGCAATTTGTGACTTTCAAACAAAAAACACATTGAACCCGGGGTGTGTCCAGGAGTGTGCAGGGCCTTACCTTTAACGTGATTTAGGTCAATTTCCTCTTCGTGTTCCAACCAGTGATCAGGTGGTGGAGACGGCTCAAATGGGATGCCAAAAATTTGACATTGATCCTCCAACATATCCCATAGGAAAAAATCTTCACGGTGCAAAGCCAATTTAGCTCCGGTTACCTTTTTCATTTTTCCGGAAGCAAGGAAGTGATCAAAGTGTGCATGAGTGTGAATAATCTTATCTACTTGAATATCCAATTTAACAAGACGTTCAAGCAAAATTTCGGCATCTCCACCGGGATCTATCAAAATAGCTTTTCGGCTAACTCTATCAGCTAAAATCGTACAATTACATTGTAGAGGGCCAACTGGGATAGTTTCTACAATGAGATTAGATCCATTCATGCGGCAGTGTCCTTTTTTAAAAACTTCCTTTTTCGACCTTTCCTTCCTGTTGAAGGTGGTGCTTCCGCAATTATCTTATGACAAGCTTCTTCATCCAATTTTTCAGGTTCAACACCTTTCGGAATTTTATAATTTTTCTTTCCTGATTTTATATAGGGGCCAAAGCGTCCCTCAATTACTAGAATTTCACCGAAATCATGAATTGTACTTTTTGCTTTTTTCTCCAACCCCTCTCTAACAATTTCCAGTGCAGTCTCTAAGGTGATTTTTAACGGATCCTCCCCTTTAGGCAAAGAGAAAAAGTCTTTCCCCATTCTTACGTAAGGTCCATAACGTCCATTGTTGACAATAATTTCCTCTCCACTTTCGTGGTTCCCCAAAGAAACCGGCAAAGCAAAACATTCCATAGCTTCTTCGAATGTTACTTCATTTAGGATAAGATTACTTGGCAAAGAAGCAAAGCGAGGTTTTTCATCATCATCTCGCGTACCTATTTGAACCATTGGACCAAATTTTCCAATACTCACACTGACAGGTTTTCCGCTTACAGGTTCAGTCCCAAGTTCCCGACGTTTGAGCACTTCTGCACGTGTTACGGATTCACCTTTTTCACCGACCCTTTGATGAAATGGCTGATAAAAATTTGCTATCATTTCCACCCAATTTTCTTCTCCATTTGCTATCCGGTCAAAGTTACGTTCAATTTTTGCGGTAAATCCCAAATTAACAATTTCAGAAAAATGTTTAGTAAGAAATTCCGTAACAACTTCTCCAATTGACGTTGGCTTAAGACGTTTTTCTGGTGTTATTTCAACATATTCACGATCTTGGATCGTGGATATAGTTGGCGCAAAAGTTGAAGGACGACCTATCCCTTCCGATTCCAATTTTTTTACCAATGATGCCTCTGTGTATCGAGGTGGAGGTTTGGTAAATAATTGTTCTAGATTTAATTTTTTTAGTGGGAGTATTTGATCTTTTTTTACTTTCGGTAATATTACGTCTTTTTCATGTATCACCTCATCCAAACTATCTTTCCCTTCTGTATAAGCCTGCAAAAACCCTGGAAATACAACTCTTTGCCCTTGTGCTTCAAATAAACATTCTCTATTTATTCCTGCCTCAATTTTCAGTGCAGTACGTGCTATTTCAGCCGAAGCCATCTGTGAAGCAAGAGCACGCTTCCAAACAAGGCTATATAATCGGAACTGGTCTGAACTCAAGCTGTTTCTAACTTCACTTGGTTTCAATGAGAAGTCCACTGGTCGAATTGCTTCGTGAGCTTCCTGTGCATTCGTAGAACGAGTTTTAAAATGTCGAGGTTCATTCAAACCAAACTTTGAACCATATTCTTTGCAAATAACATCTTTTGCCTGAGCAAGTGCTTGCTTTGCAAGCACTACAGAATCGGTACGCATATAGGTAATCAAGCCACCGCTGTAATTAGGAATATCAAAATTTCCTTCATAAAGCTGTTGTGCTACGACCATAGTTCTTTTAACAGAAAATCCTAGTTTTATTGATGCTTCCTGCTGAATTGTTGATGTTGTAAATGGGGCACCAGGATTGCTATTTGACATGCGCTCATCTATTGAGATTACAGAAAAATCACACTTCTTCAAACTGGCCTCAATAGATTTTGCCTCAATTTCATTAACAATTTTGGCCGGTTTGCCATAAAGTTTCTTCAATTCTGCAGAAAAATCTACAAAATCTACACGGATTTTCCAATATTCTTCTGGTTCAAACTTTCTAATTTCTTTTTCTCGCTCAACCAAAATACGAACAGACACACTCTGCACTCTTCCCGCAGAAAGTCCTGGTTTTATTTTTTTCCATAATAATGGAGAAAGTTCATAACCTACGGCTCGATCTAAAATTCTACGTGCTTGCTGTGCATCAACCAATTGCTGATCCACCTCCCTTGGTTTTTCTAATGCACTGAGAACAGCAGATTTTGTAATTTCATGAAACACAATCCTCTTAACTAGACTTTTTTCTAATCCAAGTGCTTTAAGAAGATGCCATGAAATTGCTTCTCCTTCACGGTCTTCGTCAGTAGCGAGATAGACTTCAGTTTTACTATTGATTTTTTTTTTCAGTTCAGAAACTGTTTTTTTCTTATCCTTGGGAATTTCATACTGCGGAGCAAAGTTATTATCCGGGTCAAAGCCAAGTTTGCTTGAGGGCAAATCTCTCACGTGTCCCATTGAAGCTGTGACAAAGTAATTATCTCCCAAAAACTTGCTGATTGTCCGCGCTTTTGCGGGCGATTCAACAATTATTAAATTTTTTGTCATAACTATTTTTTCATTCAGCAAATG
>CAZOTX010000298.1:0-2809 GCA_964582835.1 uncultured Pseudomonadota bacterium
CATCACATCACGTACACTTGGTTTTCAATTTGCTCCATTATTAAATGCAGCCGGAAGGTTGGAGGATGCAGATATGGCAGTTAACTTTTTGCTTTCAAACCATCTTAAAGAAGCTGAAAATATGGCATTAAAACTTGAGAACACAAATCTTGTACGAAGAGAAAAAGAGCAAAAAATGATTGAAACTGCTATCCGTCTTGCTGAAACACAAAAAAATGATCCTGCTTTAATTATAGTCTCTCCAGAATTTCATGAGGGTATCAACGGAATTGTAGCAACTCGTCTTGTAGAACGTTTTTATAAACCTGTCATCATACTAAGCGAACAGGAAGCTTCAGTCTCAGGTGAAAAGAAATTTAAAGGCTCTGGCCGGTCTATTCCTGAGTTACACTTGAAAAATGGTCTTTCTGCTTGTTCAGATTTGCTGCTGCGTTATGGAGGACATGCCGCTGCAGCAGGGTGTAGTTTAATGCCCGATAAATTTCCTGAATTTCGTCAACGTTTTTTTTCATTTTGTCATGAAAATTTTCCAAAGAAACTGGAACCAAATTTAAAATTAGATGGGATTTTAGATTTTTCAGAAATAACAAATTCGTTTGTGGAACAATTAGAACGCCTTCAACCTTTCGGTGAGGGGAATCAAGAACCTCTTTTTTCAGTAAATGCTCCTGAAACTCCATTTATACCACTCAAGAAGATACATGTTAAATGGCAGCTAAATTCGAATGTAGAAATTATAGGCTGGAATTGCGCTGACTGCTATAAAGAGAAACCCCCATCAAAATTGGCAGTTAATTTGGGTTTTAACGAATTCCGTGGTAGGCGTATAATTCAACTTAATATTCAGGATTCTCGGAGTTGAGATCAAAATAACGAGACCTTTTATAGGCTTAATGGCTACGAGGGATCCATTGAAGAGACAAAGAAGATTGGAGGGATTGCTAAACAACACTAAGATTCATACGCTATTTACCATCCACTCTTCATAATAATGTAATCGTCCTATTTTCATACAAATTTGCATGAATACGCCGCGTTTAAGAATCTTGATAACACTTGGAGGCGTATTCCTTCTCCTAATTATTGCAGGACATTCCTCAGCGATCTCATTCCTCTACCAGACCTCCAATTTTTTTCCAGCCATCGGGCTTCGGTTATATGCACTCTTACTGGCCATTCTTTTTTTGGGCTCATTTTATGGTCATGGGCTATTCATCTGTCCAATAATAGGGTTAAAAAATATCCCAAGGTACATGCAAATACCTGTACATTTTTTTATTGGTTTTACTCTGTCAACTATTCTTGTTTATTTGCTGGGATTTTTAAATATGTTGCACCGTGAAATACTCTTTCTCGTGATTTTATTTGGAGCATTTAAAACTATTCAAAAAATTGTAATGGTTCCATTAAATACATGCCAGAACTTCAGGACGTCTCCATTAGAATATTTAGAGAAGTGGGTGTGGGGCTGTTTAGGAGTTTTTTTAATAGGTCGTTTATTCCCAGTATTGAATTTTAATCCCTTTGGAGACCCACTTTTTTATAGCCTGCCTGCTGGAAGAGATTATTTAAAGGGGGAGGGGTTCCAATGGTTTGAACATGCTGAATTTTATTGGCAGGCTGGTCTGAGTGATATAGGCCTCATTTACATCCACAGCATTACTTCTCACCCAATGCTAGTACAGTTAATAGCTCAAGCATTTTTTTATCTCACTGGTACATTATTTTTACTAATAATTCTTCATAAAGGTTTATTCTCAAAATGGATTCCTGAAAAACATAGTCTATGGCTCTCATTCAGTTTCGTTGCAATGGACACCTTTAGATTGGAATCAATCGTTGCTAAATCGGATTACTGGTTAGCTGTTTTGCTTTGTTTAATCATCGTTTGCTTATACGAGATTTTAACCGAAGAAACTCAGGCAAATCGATTGCTGTTTTGGAAACTAATATTGTTGTTTGGCGGACTCTGCTTGTCCATAAAAGTCACTAGCATACTATTTTTACTTCCTCTAGTTACTGGTATTTTGCTTTTTGGGGCAAGGTTGATACCCTGGAAATCCAACTCATTTTGGAAATTTGTTTTGATGGCTATGGTCTTAGGTCTCTTGAACCCTGCCAAAAATCTATACATTTTCGGAAGCCCCACGATCCCCTTTGCCGGTAATATCTTCCAGTCCCCATATTGGGACCGTGAGGGCCTTGATGGTATACATAAACTAGCTCTATTGGGACACGGTAACTTTTTGGATTATCCCCATGTTATTTTTCAGTTTTTGTTAGGGCATCCAGTCAGTTTGCTGTTCGTTTTGGTTGCTCTCATTTGGTGGAAAAATCACCGAACTATTGAAAAATTTCCTGCACCTCTTTTAAATTTACTTAAAATAATCTGTTTTAGTTGGATCGGTGGACTAATTTTATGGATGATTGTCCTGGATCCTCAAAGGAATCCCCGTTATATAATAGGTTTTGTGTTTTTAACTCTTATCTTAATAGTAACAATTGCAATCTTCATATTTCGTCCCATATTTCTACAAAATCACTCAAGATGGCAATACGCAATAAGTGGTATTTCAATTTTGTTGACATTGAGTGTATCGCACACAGACGTTGATTTCAAACAGGCAGAACACTGGATTTCTTCCAAATCTTTTTATCACCAGTGGAAAAGCAATAGTCAATTGGCTCAAGTACAAGATTATTTAAATAATAATTCTACCCCTGAAACACGTGTATTATTTAATTATACGACCCAAAGATTTCATGCTAACTTTATCGTATACGGGGCACGTAGTTTTAGTCCTCGAAC
>CAZOTX010000299.1:0-2801 GCA_964582835.1 uncultured Pseudomonadota bacterium
CACTTCGGTATGCAGGGATGTTAAAGGAATCCATTGCATTTTATGAGATGTCCTCTAAATTAGATGAAAGTCCTTCAATTCGTGGTGCCAATGATTTACAGTCAGGTAAATCTTCAGTATATCTCGGCAGTTATGATGAGGCAATCTCATTAATGCATAGAGCTATAGAGACCATGAGACTTGGAGATAATATTGGTCAAAAGAATGATTTGCCACCTGTCGTATTAATCTATGAAGGCATTCCTTATTTATATACGAATATGCCAAAGAAAGCCTTTCCTTATTTTGATTTTATATCTGAAGTCGACCCTAGTAATACTTGGTCAATTATTGGTCAGACATATAAAGCGTTGATATCAGGCAATATGGATAAGGGCAGAGGTTTACTTAATTCTCTTGAATCAAGGAATATACATGATTCTGAAATGATATATAGGTTCGCACATTTTTATGTTTTGCTTAATAATGAAGAAAAAGCATTATCAGCTATTGAGTTAGCTATAGATAGAGGTTTTTTCCCCTATCCATATATTAAATCAGATCTGCTAACTAAACCAATCCATAGTAATCCAAAATTCAATCAAATTTTAGATAAGGCTAAGATTCGTCATGAATTATATGAAAAAAGATTTGGAGATGAAATAAGGTTATTATTAGGAAGTGCCTCATGACTCTATTTGAAGAATTAAAACGCCGAAAAGTTTTTAGAGTTGCTGGTACTTATGCAGTTGTTGCATGGATATTAATGCAAATTGGTGAAGTTACATTCCCAGCATTAAAGATACCTGAATGGGTCATGTCTACATTGGTTGTTCTTCTTCTCTCAGGGTTTCCAATTGCAATTATTTTTGCATGGATATTTGATAAAACGCCTGAAGGCCTCATAAAAACAAAGGGTGAAGTTGTGAATTTTGATGATGATAGAGAATGGTATACAAAAAAACGCACTTATTTTACAGTAATTGGAATTTTGTCTGGATTTATAATTGGCATATATGGACCTCAAATATTAAATGATGAAACAAATCAAACTAAATTAAAAGATGGTATACAAAAGTTAGCAATCTTGCCATTTTCAAATATAAGGCCAAATGAAGAAACGGATTTTTTAGGATATGCCCTCTCCGATGAAATTATCAATAGATTAGGATATTTAAAATCTCTTATAGTTCGCCCAGCCACTGTCGTGAAAAAGTATAGAGGGGTTGAGATTTCGCCTGAAGAAATCGGGCAAGAACTTGAAGTAGATTTAATTTTGACTGGTAGTTATCTTAAAGATAATGATAGATTAAGATTAAATACAGAATTGATGAATATTGCTAAAAATGAGAGGGTTTGGAGCAAGTCAATGACGGTTAATTATAATGATATTTTCGCAATACAAGATAGTGTTGCAGGTTCCATCATAACTCAACTTAAAGGAGAAATTTCCCCTGGAGAACAAACCCAATTACCTGAGTCAATTGCTAATCCAGAAGCTTATGAACTTTACCTTAAAGCTAAAGCAATTGATAGAGTGGTAATAAGTGACACTAAAAGAACAGTGCTTCTGCTACAAAAATCTATAGAACTAGATGATAACTATACTCCAGCTTGGACTTTATTAGCTGAAATGTACAATCAACTTGCCAATTATGGTATTGACCCATGGGTCAATTTAGATAAGGCAGAAAATGCTTTGATTAAAGCATTTGATCTTAATCCAGATTATGAGTCTTCATATGGTATAATCATTTCTCTATTTACAGATTTAAATAGAATTATTGAAGCATATAGTTATGGATTGAAAGGGTTACGATCATATCCAAATAATCCACTTATTTTTGATGGATTAGGATATGCATTTCGATACGCAGGTTTATTATCTGAATCAGCAGAAATATATTCTAAAGCTTCATCATATTTTTTTGAACCTGATAGGGCTGTGTCATCTAAAATATATGAGTCTAGAGGATATCTTTACGCAGGCAATTATATAAAATCTCGGCAGAAGATGGATGAGACTATAAAATATGCAAATGAAGAGGGGACTGAATTGTCATCATATCATCTTTTTTATGATGGAATTGATTATCTGTATTATGGTGATGATAAAAATGCATTTAGACGTTTTGATGAAACGTATCAGATAGATCCACTTCAGATTTTTGCACAATATGGACAGATATATAAATTATTATCCTTAGGTGAAAACCAAAAAGCTCTATCATTTATAAAGGAAATAGAGAAAGTTAATATTCATGATGGTGAACAAACCTATAGGCAAATTCAATTTTATGCTCAATTAGGACAACCAAAAAAAGCACTTGATAAGATGAAGTTGACTATTGAACGTGGATTTTTTCCATATCCTTATTTTGTTTCAGACAGGTTTTTGGATCCAATCAGAGACGAGCCCAGATTTTCAGAGTTAATGAAAATTATTAAAGCCAAGCATATTGAGTTTAAAACGTTATATGAAAGTACAATGGACTTGAGTCTTTTTACTGATGCGTCTGATTAGTTTGACCATCAGTCAATGAAATTTAGTTTCAATTTAAGTTTATGTCTGACTTTTGGTTGTGTTTTTCAATCACCAGAAAATATTTTATATGGTGTACCTACTCTTTGGTCAGAACCCATAAATGATTATTTAATAATAGGTGAAAAAAAATATCCTAATGATTTTGATACCAGGATTGGCGCTTTAGAAGTCTTTGATGATATGTTATGGATTGGATATGGTGATACTAGGGTCAATATGGGTTCAACTACTCCAATTGAATTTAGGCGTTTTGATAACCCATCATTAGAAAAGGTAG
>CAZOTX010000300.1:0-2800 GCA_964582835.1 uncultured Pseudomonadota bacterium
ATTATCAATTAATATTTCAACCAATGCATTATTTCGAAAGACCTTCACTTTTACTTTTGAAGCTTCCTCAAGTAAACGTTGAAATTCATTTTCGTTACTGTATTCAGACCATGTAGCGATCAAGGTAGCCATCACTACAGCAATTGCGATTCCAAGACCTTCGTACCAAGGAGCAAATCCAAACGCGGCCAATAAAACTGTTACTGCCAGGGCAACTATCAAAATGACAATGATCGGATCTTTTAAATTGGACAATAATTTTGCAAAAAATCCCTCGTTTCCTTGAGTAGTAACTACATTTGCACCATAATTAATACGCGATTCCAAGACCGCCTTATCACTTAGACCTGGATAACTATATTTCATCTGTTGAATAGACTTGAAACGATTGGGTAAATTATTATGTAGATTTTCTTAATCATCTCGCAAAAAGTCTGAGACACAAATAATCATTTTTTACACCGTTTGGAGTTTAATGATAAATGTGTAGTAGTTCACGCAAGATTTCTCTCTTTGCTAGAAATGTCGTAGTTTTTAATATGCTCTTGTGGGCTCTTCGGCTCTGCGGTAATAATGTTGTGATTATGTACTTTTTATTCAATTGTCAATCATAGTAATCATCGTAGATAAGTTTGACATATAAGAGTAAAAAAAGCAAAAATCATTTGGAAAGAAGTAGAAAAAAGATTAAAAATGAATTAAACCTTATTGAAGTTAATTTTGTAAACGTGTTGTTGCAGATTTTTAGCAGGATTTACAAAATTTCTGAACATACTTTTGAGCATGTGGGGATCAAAACACTCAAAGTGAAATATCTTCACGTTAGGAAAATGGAGATCATTAGCGGTTTGGATCAAAAATCGGTTGAACTTATAGAAGATGGGGAATTTCTGCGGATCCATATGTTATGCCCTTCCATGTAAAAATAATGCTAGTGGTAGAATGAAGAAAAAAATTGAAAACTTATTAAAAGAGAAAATAATTGATCCTATTTTGCATTCCAGAGATCCTGTTTCAGAAGTGAGCTTGGGGGTTGCTATTGGTGTTTTTCTGGGATTAACTCCAACTGTAGGGGTGCAAATGTATTTGGTGGCAATTTTCTGGACTATATATCGTTATTTATTCCGAAGGCATTTTAATCTCCCGGTAGGGGTAGCTATGGTTTGGATTTCCAATCCGCTTACAATGGTACCTCTATATTACTTATTTTTGGTAACAGGTTATTGGTTGCTTGAAACAAAAAATGGGCTTTCATATGAAAATTTTTCAGAAATTCTTACACGGATTTCTGAAACCGGTGACACATGGGAAATAATTATTGAAGGGGGACGTTTTCTATTAATTGACCTCGGCTGGCCAATGATTATCGGTGGTTTTGTTTATGCTGTTCCTGGTTTCATAATTAGTTATTTTGTAACAATACGTATTGTTACATCTCACCGAAAAAACATGGCGAGTATTGCTGGAATAAGTTACGAGGTTTGGCAAACTGAAAACGAGAATAAACATTAAAAGCTTTATGTCTTTGAACTCTCATAGAGTAACTAAATTGATGATTCCTGAAGAAATTATAACTTCTGGAGATTATGATTCGGCTGAAAATTTTTTGTCAAGTAAATCTTCTTCAGCTGAATTACTCCCCGATAATTTCTACCGTCTGGGTAATCTTTTCTTTTCTTCAGGACAAAAACAGGCTGCGAAACGAGCTTGGCAAAAATCATACTCTCTTTCAGATTTCAACATAGAAGTACCTACAAGGAATGTGTCGGTTTCTCATGAGGATAAAAAATATTACTTGAAGACAATTTCGTCTGTAATCCTTTTTATTGTATGTATGTATGTCGCTATCTTTACTGTGTTTCCACGTGAACCTGAACATTCACAATTAACAACTTTCCGTTCTTCTTCAGGGGAACTTTCTTTCTGGGATGAATGGTGGGACACTGGCCGACCAGTAATGCGGTCAATGAAACAGCGTCTTGACCCAGAGCAGTTATGGCCTATGTTAAAAAGAACATTTCAAGATCTGTTTGGCTTGCAAAAAAAGGAACTATCTAAGAACACTCTAGAAAAATTAAAGAGATGGCTTGAACTTTCACAAAGACCTCAATTTAGTAAAGGACCCACGGATTATTATGCTTTGACGGGTAGAGGTTTGTTTGAGGCAAGGGAATTTGAAGATGCACTATCAACCTTGAATGACGGTCTGCATCATGTTGAATCAACTGAACAGTTAGAAAAGTTGTATCAGGATTTGGGAACAGTTTATTATTACAAGGGATACAAGCTTCAACCGAATGGATTGGCATTATATGATCTGGATGCAGTCCGAAATTCTGTTGAATCATACGAAATGGCATTGCGCTTTGGCCAAAATCCTTATTTATACGGTAATTTGGGTTGGGGATATTATCTTCTGGGTGATTATTCTTCCTCTATAGAAAACAGCTCTTATGCCTTGGCCATCAAACCGGAGTTAAATTATGCTCGTATGAATTTGGGAATTGCGCAGTTAAAAAAAAGGGATTATGAATCAGCATTCACAGCGTATTCATCACTTAAGCAACACAATCCCGAGCTTGACGAATATGAAGGTGGAATTCGAGATTTACTAGAGTTACAGAATGAATTCCCGGGTCTTTATCCTTTTAGTAATTTTGTACTGGGAGAGATGTATTTGCAGCAAGGACGTCATAAAGATGCTCAGACTGTATTAAAAAGATTTGTAAGTCAAAATTTTCCTGAAGCATTTTGGAAGGATCGAGCACTTTTGATGTTAAAAAAAATGGAAACTGAATAA
>CAZOTX010000301.1:0-2798 GCA_964582835.1 uncultured Pseudomonadota bacterium
TGTGTCACACTGATAAATGCACCAGGATGTCCTGGGAAATCAAGTGCTGCTCCGAGTTCCCTGCATATTGCAGCATAAGCTCCAAGTGTGCTAACAATGTTACGGGCTATCTGGGGAGAAAAATGCAGCAAGGTATTCGGCCTTGAAGTTGTCCATGACCACCTTGTTTTTTCTGAGCGGTTAATCAGGTAATCTTGTTGATCATAATTAAAGTTTGGAATAGGTGCGCGGGTATCTTCTTCCTCTGCAGGTGTCGGGAATTCTCCTATATGGACACCATAATATTTCCCTCCCTGAACCAGGTGAACGTGCATAAGATTTTCTGCAGCCAACTCAATACCATTCAACAGATTATCCAACAGCCTTAGATTTTCCTCAGGACTTTCCAGTACATGTTCTTCATGAGTTGCACGTCCACAGTAAAATACATGAGTGATGTCCGTCAACTTAGAAAGTCCTGCAATACATTTTTCACGATTGTTTAAATCTAGTTGAAAATAATTCACGCCCTCAATAATTTTATCAGGTTCTCTTCTTGCGAAACCATATACTTTCCATTCTTTCCTTAAAGAAAGCTCTTTTGCTAGAGCAGTACCCACTGTTCCACTGGCACCACCAATTAAGGCTACATACTTTTTCATTGTTAAAAAATATTTGGAGTCAAAAATTTGGTTGTTTAGGTTGCACCGAGTTTCTTGAGAGTTTCATAGACAGTTTCCCTAGTAACCTCATTACAGACAAATGGTTTCCCTATTTCACGCAAAAGTACAAAATTTATTTTCCCATTTACTGTTTTTTTATCATGAAGCATTCTTTTATATAGTGATTCTTTTACCCACCGAGTTTTACTTGAGAGATCACCTAAATTGACTGGCATTCCTGTTTTATTTGCATGCTCTCGCAATCTTTGGCAAATACCTTTCTCACAGAAACCAATTCTTTCAGACAATTCAGCTGCTGCAATTAATCCCAGTTCAACAGACAATCCATGTTGAAATTTACCAAAACCAGCATGGGCTTCAAATGCATGGGCAAAAGTATGACCAAGGTTTACCAAAGCACGTTTCCCCTTGTCTCGTTCATCTTCACTCACAATACCAGCTTTCGTATCACAACCCATCTTAATAACCTCAACCAACTTTGACTCATCGCAAGACAAGATTGCTGAAAAGTTATTTTCCAGCCACTTGAATTCATACTCACCACGTAAAAGGCCATATTTGAGGATCTCTCCATATCCGGACTTCATTTCATTAGAAGGTAATGAGGACAAAAGAGAAACATCATTCAGAACAATTCTAGGTTGTAAAAAATTCCCAACCAAGTTTTTACCTTGACGTGTGTTGATCCCATTTTTACCACCAACTGAACTGTCAATTTGTGACATCAAAGTGGTTGGAATCTGAATTAACTCAATCCCCCGCATTAAAACTGCTGCAGCAAATCCAGCAACATCTCCTACGACTCCACCTCCAAACGCAATGACCACACTTTGCCGGTCTACCCCTTTGGCCAGCATTTTGTCCAATAATTTTTCTAGACTACTGAATGATTTAGCAACCTCACCTCCTTCAATTAGAAATAAATCCCAACTATGAGTGATTGAGTCCAAAGTTGGAGACAATAAATTCAAATACTTTTTGGATACCATTTCGTCACTTACAACGGCAACACTTCTTCCATTAATGATTGGATTCAAAAATTTTTTTGAACTCTGAACAAGTTTGGGAGCGATTATTATTTTATAGCTCCTGGAACCAAGATCAACATGCAGAATTTGTTTCAATTTTTTCCTCTATTTTTAGGGGGATCTTTATTTCTGTTTCTAAACCTTTCTCCAAGAGATAAATTATATTCTGAGATTCACCCAATTCAATCATCTCCTTTCCTGAAAGGTTTTTAAGTATGCCTCGGATAAACTTGTTTACTATACCGTGACTCACCATCAGTTTTGTTGTTCCGTCATCCATCAAGTCTGTTAGTAAAGAACGAAGTCTTGCTTCAAATTCTGCTCCACTTTCTCCCCCTGAAGGATGGAAACGCATTGGATCTTGTAATTTTAGTTGAGCCTGTTTGGGAAACATTTCAGCAACTTTGTCCCATCCAAAAGTTCCAGAAATTTCTCCAAGATTGAAGTCGTTTAGCCTTTCTTCAATTATTATTTTCCTACTAGGATAATTAAGTCCATGAGCAATTATCTTAGCTGTCATTACAGCTCTCTCAAGTGGGCTTGCAAAAATTTCAAATTCCTGATGAAGAAGTATTTCAGAAAGATAGTCCCTGATGGCCTTAGCCTGACTAATACCCATATCAGTTAAGGGGGAATTAATTTGTCCCTGAATTCGTCCAGCTCTATTCCATTCGCTTTCACCATGACGAACTAGTATTAAACTTGTCAAAGATACCTTAAAAGAAATTTAGTTAAACCTGGAAAAAATTTGAGAAATTGTTAGAAAATAATATTATCTTCAAAACAAAATAATTTGACCAATAGTATTTCTAAACTATAGGAATTAAACATTAAGTTTGTCGGAAGTATAGAATATAACCAAACTATCCAGTAAAAACTTGACGAATTTCCTCATCAGCCATTTCTTTACCCAAATAAGCCTCTATTACAGAGTGGTTGCTCTTAACCTCATCAGGCGTTCCTTCGGCAATCTTTTGACCATGATCAAGCACAGAAATCCTTTCACAAGTGTTCATAACTAATTTAAGCACATGTTCCACAACAACTACTGTAAATTGATAACGCTCTTTGAGGGTGAGAATAGTTTCCATCAAATTGTCAATATTTA
>CAZOTX010000302.1:0-2795 GCA_964582835.1 uncultured Pseudomonadota bacterium
GTTCTTTAATACGGTCCAGTGAGATCTGTACTGGATCCTCCTTTCCGAACATGTCATCATTTGCCCAGGTAAAGGCGAAACGCGGAATACCTGCAGCTAGAAATGAGATTAAGAATACATATATCAGTAGTACCCACCAGCGCCAAGGGTGCAACCGCTCAGGTAATACTTCAAAGTATTGATTTATCCGATTAATCATGAAACTTGTCTTTCAAAAAAAGATCCAAAAGCTTGAATGAGAAATTCTTATGAGGGGGAAAAGCAATTAAAGGACAAAATCAAAAACAGTGACGCGAGCTCCAAATAAATTTAAAATTGTATAAAATGGAACATCCAATTATTCTTTGGTGCAATACATTGTAAACATCGAATAAATTTTAAGATCTAATTTTTCCATAATTTATTTTATAGATTTTTTCTTTGGTCTTAAGACATGTACATGTTTTGGATCATAAAGAGCACTGTCCCGGAAATCTTGCGTCTTGAAAACTCTTCCAACTAGGATCAAAGCGGTGCGACTGATTTTCGAAGCTATCACTTTTTCACGGATGTTCGATAATGTTCCGTGAATGAATTTTTGATCCGGCCACGTTACTCGATAGGCGATAATCACAGGACAATCCTCTCCATAATGCGGTATAAGAGCATGTTGAACATACTTGAGATTTCGTACGGATAAATGAATGGCCAAAGTCGCACGACTCGCAGCCAGTTTTGCCAGATCTTCGCTCTCAGGCATGGCTGAAGCACGCATGGTAGTCCGCGTAGCAATGATGGTTTGACTGATTTCGGGTAAGGTTAATTCCTGCTTCAATTCAGCAGCTGCTGCGGTGTATGCTGGAACTCCGGGGGTAACATCATAAGGGATTCGCAATTCAACCAATCTCCGCATCTGTTCAGCAGTTGCACCAAAAATTGATGGATCACCTGAATGTACGCGTGAAACATCTTTCCCTGCCTCATGGGCCTTTTTGATTTCCTCAATGATTTCTTCCAAATTCAGTGGTGCCGTGTCCTTCACTAACGCTCCTTTCGGAGCAAAAGCAATCACTTCCTCAGGTACCAGCGACCCTGCATAAAGACATACCGGACATTTTGCGATTAAATCTCTTCCTCGAATAGTTATTAAATCCGGTGCTCCCGGTCCTGCTCCAATAAAATGTACGGTCATTCTATTTATGAATTACAAATTTAGATTGTGGATTTTTGATCATATCCTCGTGGAGTATAAACCTTGACCTCTCGGTTTGGCAACTCTAATCGTCGGGTTTGGTTAGAACCTACTAGAACAACAGTCAGCATATCAACTTCTGCGGGATTCAATTTTTCCAACGAAACAGTTTGAACTTTTTCTTCATCACGGCCAAGGTTCCGAGCTAAAATGACCGGTGTATTGGCAGTTCGATGTTGTAACAAAATCTCCTGTGCTCTGGCCAGCTGTGTAGTACGACTGCGTGAAACAGGGTTGTAAAAAGCTACTACAAAATCACCTTCTGCGGCAGCACGAATCCGACGTTCAATCGTTTCCCATGGTGTTAGTAAATCTGAAAGCGAAATTGTGCAAAAATCATGTCCAAGAGGTGCGCCGATACGAGCGTTTGCTGCTTGCAAAGCCGAGATCCCAGGGGTCGCTTCTACACGGACACGTTGCCATTCCAACTTCCCTCTTTCCTGTAGCTCAAAAACCAGCGAAGACATCGCATAAATTCCAGGATCTCCGGATGAAACCAGAGCGACAGTTTTGCCTTGTGCAGCCAATTTCAAAGCATGACTTACCCGTATTTCCTCCTCTCCCAAATCAAAACAGTGTAGTTTTTGGTCGTTATGCAAATCTGAAATCAAGTCAAGATAGAGCTGGTAACCAACCCAGTCCGTTGCCTTGCGGAGCATTTTTACACTTTCAGGCAGTCGCCACTGTGGAGTTCCTGGACCTGTTCCTACGATAAATAAAATTCCTTGTGCCCGCCCAATCATATGAGGGTCTAGTAAATCAGCCGACTCTGCAATGGCGCAAGTAGCCCTTCCTGCGTAAGATTTTTTTGCGGGACTAGACCTATCGGGAGATTTAACTTTTGGTACCAACAATATGCCGGTATCGCCTGCAGCCGCGAGGGCAGCACCTTCTGCTACTCCGTGACATCCAACTTCCTGAAAAACAATTTCCGAAGGATTCTTTAATCTTGAAGTTTGTGCTTCCAAAGTGTCCGCATCAAAAAACCGTGCAGTACATAAATCCCCTGACTTATCGGATAAAAATTGTGCAACAGCGTGAACCGCCGGTTCATCTGATTTGAGATCTAGTGAAACTACGACCGCCACTCTTTCAGGAGAAATATTATTTTCCTGTAAGGTGTTCCAAACAAGCGCAATCAATTCTTCAGGATCTGTTCCTCGCTCACATCCCACCCCCACAGCAATTTTCTTTGTCGGAATCTCTGGTAGAATTTGAAAAACCAAGTGATCTATATTTCCGGGAATTGGTTTTGAGGTCAGTGAAATCCGAAGCTTTGCTTTCTCTGAAAAAGGTAAACGGCTATTCTGCAACCATTTATAAAACTCCAGCATGTAATCCACGGATGCTAGTTTGTCTTCTGAAGACAAGTTAACGCATTCACCTGACAACAGATCGGCTGTGAAATACTTCACGTCTTTCGGATTGGTCAACAGAAAACCTGCCGGGGGTTCATCCAATGCAATTCCAAAACGTAAATCTCCTGCATTAGTAATGGTAGGAGAGATGTCCAATAATTTTGCTATTTTAATTGCCAAATCATTTGCTCCGTGATGACCACCCA
>CAZOTX010000303.1:0-2785 GCA_964582835.1 uncultured Pseudomonadota bacterium
TACTTGCCACGCAAACACTGCAGCAAAAAAAACCAAAGACAATGTTGGTGCAAGTCGAGGGGGGGATTCGTGAGACTGTTACCTCCAAAGATATTATCTTGGCTATCATTGGAAAAATAGGCACAGCTGGTGGAACAGGTTACGTAATAGAATTCGCTGGGGAGACAATACGCTCTATGTCGATGGAAGGACGTATGACTCTTTGCAACATGACAATTGAAGCCGGGGCGCGAGCAGGAATGGTAGCTCCTGATGAAGTGACTTTCGAATATCTGAAAAATAGACCTTTTGCACCACGTGGGAATGCATTTGATTTAGCAGTTAATGCATGGAAAAAATTACCGTCTGATCCTTCTGCAAAATTTGACATGACAGTATACTTAAACGGGAATGATATTTTACCTCAGGTAACATGGGGGACCAATCCGGGGATGGTTACTGATATAAACAGCAATGTACCTGATCCAGAAAAAATTCAAAATACAATGGAACGGAAGTCTGTTGAACAAGCTTTGAAATATATGAACCTTAAAGCCAATTTACCCATTAAGGAAATTAGTATTGACAGAGTATTTATTGGTTCATGTACAAATTCCCGTATTGAAGATTTACGTTCTGTTGCAGAATTTGTAAAAGGCAGGCAAGTAAATGATAACGTTTCCGCAATGATAGTTCCAGGAAGTGGAATTATCAAACGGATGGCAGAGGAAGAAGGGTTGGACAAAATATTTACGAATGCAGGATTTGACTGGCGCCAGCCTGGATGTTCCATGTGTTTAGCAATGAACGATGATGTACTCAAACCAGGTGAACGTTGTGCCTCTACAAGTAATCGAAATTTTGAAGGACGTCAGGGTAAAGGAGGACGGACACATCTTGTAAGTCCTTTGATGGCAGCAGCAGCAGCAATTGCAGGACATTTTTCTGACCCAAGAACAATGTAAATTAAAAAATTGACTTGAATATAAATAATGGAATCTTTTAAGATCCTCTCAGGAATCACTGTCCCACTTGATAAAATTAATGTGGATACAGACCAAATTATTCCTAAGCAATTTCTGAAAAAAATTGAACGCACAGGGTTTGGTGTCCATCTTTTTCATGATTGGCGCTACATCGACGATAAGGGGAATAAGTCCAACTCAGAATTTATCTTAAATCACCCTCGTTATCAAGGGGCTGAAATTTTGTTGACTGGTGAAAATTTTGGATGTGGATCAAGTCGCGAACACGCTCCATGGGCTTTACGGGATTATGGTTTTAAGTGCATAATTTCTTCCAGTTTTGCAGATATTTTTTTCAACAATTGCAGGAAAAACGGAATCTTGGCGGTAGTGCTTAAAGCAGAGGAAGTACAGGTGCTATTTCAAGAGGTTGAAGCAAATGAAGGCTGTTTGATGAAGGTGGATCTTCCGCAGCAGACTGTTATTACTCCTGAAGGGAATAAGTTTTTTTTCGAGGTTGATGAATTTGCAAAAACATGTTTACTTAACGGTTTGGACGATATTGGCTGGACCCTTCAATTTGAGGAAAGAATTAGAGATTTTGAAAAACAAGCACGGATCCAAAATCCTTGGTTGTTTCTCTAATCGTAAAGAAAGTCAGCTCATAAAATCATGTCTACCTTACGTTTCTCATCACTGATTATTTTATTTCCAATTCTATTTGGTGCTTGTGGGCGTTCAGAGTTGATTAGAATTCGTATGCTTACCCCGGTAACCGAAGACAAAAAAGATTACGCTATTTTCACTGACACAAGCTCATCTTCGACACCTATAATTCTCAATAAAAAAAGCGGGGGCAGTTTATATTTTTTGTTAAAAAGCATTGGTCTGGGTTACACGACAATTTCAACCAAAATTGAAAAAACAGACACAAGACTCAAAGAGGAAACAACACTCGTGACGAATTTCACAGATGTGGCTTTTGGAATAGGAGAAAACTACTCGTTTATGTGGGGAGCAGGAGTTTTGTCTGGAGGGAAACGGGAAACTTCTATTGAAATCGGAGATAATTTATTCGAGCCTGAGAACAACTATCTTGGGGGGCATTCTTTATTTTTTGTCCTGGGCCACCACGGATACGGATTTGAAACTCTTTTAGGGTATCGTATAAACTTTATAAAGGCAGAATTTGACGAAAGTAATCTTCCAACTAATGTGGGGAAGACGGGTACAGAAGACTTTACTTACGAAAGTAATAAAATAAGTTTAACAACCTCCCAGGTGCAACTGGGGATTGGGTTTACGTTCTGAATCTTTTTAAAATTATGGTTTGTCTAAAATCAAAACAATTTTTCTTCTTATTCAGTTACACAACCCGTTAAGTACTTCAAAATAATTTGGAAAAGTTTTGCTCACACATCCAGGATTATTTATTGTAATGGGAAATTCTCCACAGGCTCCCAATGAAAAAGCCATCGCCATTCTGTGATCATCATAGGTATCAATTTCAGCCTTACATATTTTTTCTGGTGGTTGGATCAAAAGCGAATCGTAACCTTCCTCCACTTTTGCGCCAAGTTTGCGTAATTCTGAAGAAACTGCTCGAAGTCTTTCTGTTTCTTTTACCCGCCAATTGTAAATGTTACGGATAACAGTTGGACCTGAAGCAAATAAAGCAACTACGGCCAATGTCATAGCCGCGTCCGGCATTTGATTCATGTCTACATCAATTCCCTTTAAATTTTTTCCGGTTAGTTTTACCTGTTTTGGTCCCCATTCTACTTTTGCTCCCATTTTTTCTAAGACCTTAGCAAAATTTATATCTCCCTGTATACTATTAG
>CAZOTX010000304.1:0-2774 GCA_964582835.1 uncultured Pseudomonadota bacterium
GTTTCGTTATGTGGAGACAGATAATCAATTTCCGCACTTTCTTCAAGTAAAAATAAAACCATATTTTTGTATCCTCTACCTGCAGCATAAAGTAAATTCTCATTGAGGTCAGCCCCATGATTAATCAAAATTTTTGCAGTAGAGAAATGACCTTGTCGTACTGCATGTGCCAGTGCCGATTTCCCAAAACTATCTTTCAATTTATAATTTGCACCCTTAGTTAACATGACACGCACTACATTTTCGTGACCTTGAGATGCTGCCCAAATTAGTGGAGTCGAACCATCAGAGCCAGGCATATTAATTCTTGCTCCATTTTCAACTAAAAAATTAACAATATCCGAGTAGCCTTTATATGAAGCCCATGTAAGTGCTGTCCAACTGTCCTCATCTTCTAAATTAAGATCTGCTCCATTCTGAGAAAGAAAGTCTACTGTTTCGAGATGTCCACTCCCAGCAGCTAACATCAATGGAGTCCATTCTGAAATAGAGGGGGTTTTTTCATTACCACCGTTTATTTTCGCTCCATTATTAAGAAGAAGTTCTACGATTTTTGTATGACCATTATTTGCTGCCAACATCAGTGGAGTCCATCCTTGAGAATCGCGGACATCTATTTTTGTGTTTAGCTCAAGCAATGTTTCAACTACTTTAAGTAGTCCATAGGAAACGGCATAAAACAAATTTTCATGGTTATCAATTTCATTCTTGCTTAGAAACCTTACCATTGATATATTTTGTTTTTCTGCTGCATAAATCCAAGCTGTTCGTCCGTAACGATCTCGAAAATCAAGTCGACCCTGTTCTCTGAGTAGCATTTTTACTATTTTTATATTTCCTTTTCCGGCGGCAATCATTAATGCGGTTTTACCAGCAAAATCCTGAGCATTCACTAATGCCCCTTTCTTTATTAGAGATTTTGTTAATTCAAAACTTCCTTGAGAAACTGCGGCCATAAGAGGACTGTATTTGTTTTTGTCGGCAGTGTCGACGGTGATGCCGGACTCGATCAGGAAACTCGCTGTTTTCAAATGATTATTGTTCAGAGCAAGTAACAATGCATTTGAACCTTGATTGTCAATTGACTCTAAATTCGCTCCGGCAGATAACAACTTCTTTACCGTTGATTTTCTGCCATACATTGCTGCCAACAACAATGGTGTCCTTTGAAACTCACTCTCCAAAAAGTTTATTTCTGCACCAGCATTCAAAAGTAATTCAGCTATTTTTTCATGTTTTGCCCTGATAGCCCAAATTAAGGCTGTGGAACCGTTGAACGAGGTTAAATCTACTTTTGCACCACGCTTTAGTAAATGCAGAACTATTTTAAAATGCCCATTCTGAGCTGCATACATCATTGAGGTCATCCCCAAATCGTCCTGAACATCCACACTAGCACCATGCTTCAACAAAGTTTCAAGAACTTCAAATTGTCCTCTGTGCGCAGCGAACATCAAAGCCGTCCACTTTTGATTAGTTTCAGCATTCGGATTTGCACCTTGTTGGAGTAAAAACTGAACTATATTGAAGTGACCTTTTTTAGCTGCCTGAATCAATGCTGTATTCCCTTGAGTATCAGTGTCATTTAGACGAGCACCCTTTTCTACAAGCAATTTCACTGTAACTAGAGCACCAATCCCCGAAGAAAACATAAGCGGGGTCACTCCATGAAATTCTTTGGTACCACGAATATTTACACTTACACCTTGTGCCAAAACCTTTTCTACTGCAGAAACGCTGTTGAGGACGGCTAACATCAGTCGAGTCCAATCATCCCGATCTTCTGAGCTAATTAAGAAATTTTTCAAGCGGTGACTTTCTGTGGAATCTTTTTTTTCCTTAGAAGTTTGAGCATAGACATCCCTAGGGAACGAAATTCCTTCAGGAGAAAAAATAAGACATACTGACAGAAAAAATATTACAGAAAAAAATGAAAATTTTCGGAATAATGGTGCTTGTAGCATAAAGAGTTGAAAATCTTGAAAATCTTGGAAAAACCTGCTAGAAGAATCTTTACTCATTGGAGGAGGATTTTGTCATTGAGGAAAAATCATTTGCCGATTTCTCACCAGTTGAATCTATACAACTGCTAATATTGAGTAAAAGACCAGTTAAAAACATAGTTACCACAAGAGATGTCCCACCATAGCTTATGAATGGAAGAGGCAGCCCTTTAGTCGGAAGAAGACCTATGACAACAAATAAATTAATTACAATTTGAAGGCTTATTATTGTTGTCGCTCCAAATGCCAGATGTTTCCCAAACGTATCTTTGACATTCCAGGCAATCCAGTAACCGCGCCAAATAAATATTGAAAAAAGAACAATGAGTACAAAAATCCACAAAAACCCTAATTCTTCTCCAATGATGGCAAAAATAAAATCTGTGTGAGCATCAGGTAAGAAAAGACGTTTTTGAAGGCTCTCTCCCAAGCCCTTACCAAGCCATCCACCTGTTCCTAGGGCTATGAATGACTGGATAATTTGAAATCCAGAATTTTCTGGATCATCCCAGGGATTCAAAAAAGAGAGCACTCTCCTAACGCGGTATGTGTGTGATGCAATCAAAACTCCCCCAATAATACCTACACCTATGAGGCTGGTTGCGATTTGAATCGGGCTGCCACCACCAACGTACAACATTAGCAGCACAGTTGTTGCCAGCAGAATTACTGTTCCAAAATCTGGTTGCAACAAGACAAGAAAAAGATAAATCCCTGTGACAATAAAATTTGGTGTCAGGCCACGGAAGAAAAAAGCCAGCAATTGCTGCT
>CAZOTX010000305.1:0-2772 GCA_964582835.1 uncultured Pseudomonadota bacterium
CAAATAAAGGAATTTTGATTTCGAGAGGGTTTTCCGGATTGGGGAAAATTGCTGGTATCTCTAAGCTTTTCTCAATTTGTTCCATTTTTTCCATACTCATCCTTGAGCGGAGATTGTGGGATACTTATTCTTTAATTTTTTCTGTTTTATCAGAAAGTTCGGGAAGTCCCATATCTTCCAATACTTGATCGGATACCTTATCAAGTTCTTTTGCTTTTTTATAACGAGAGCCAGCACGTTCATTAATTTTTTCCAAATCTTTTTGTGTACGAATGATGTTTGCTCTAATAAAAATAAGTAGATTAATTTTCTCAAACTGATCCAATTTGCTTCGAAACAACCAACCAATCAAAGGGAGATCCCCAAATCCAGGAATCTTATCCAGATCCCTCGCAATTTTTTCTTTGATCAACCCCCCCAGAACAATAATCTCACCGTTCTCTGCAATCACAGAGGTCTTAATAGTTCTCTTAAAAATCGTAATTGCTTCTGCTTCAGGGTTAACCACATCACTGGACTCCTGGGCAATATCGAGTCTAATACTGTCTTCTCCACTAATTTGCGGTTTAATTTCAAGTTTAATACCAACTTCCTTATATTGATATTCTTTTGTGGTAATATTGCTGGCGCTTGTAACTGTTTTTGGTGAAACCGGCACGACAGAAACAACATTTATATTAGGAACTTCTCCCTCTTGAGGATTGTTAATAATCATTAACTGAGGATTAGCAAGAACATTTACATCATCGTTGCTTTGAACTGCTTTGACAAATGCTCCAAAACTAAAAAATTCTTTACCACCAATACTTATTGTGTTACCATTTAATACTCCGATTGTTGAGCTATCTGCTGCAACTGCAGCTGTTCCTCCTGTTGTTGCATCTCCTGTAAAAGCTCCACCTGTAGGGAATCCTCCTGTAATTACTCGATTACTATTAGATGCACCGGACGCTTTCCAGTTGATACCTAAATCCAAACTTTTAGAAAGTGAAACCTCCATCACAAGTGCTTCCACATAGACTTGCATTCTTGGAACATCAAGTTCAATAATAATCTGATCTAGAGTTTTGAAGGCATCTGAAGGTGCAAAAATCAAAAGTGAGTTTGTTGCCTCGTCAGCGCTGATCGAAATGTCAGTTTGCTCTCCTGAATCGACAGTGTTGGATTGATTTTGTACTTCAGGCTTTAGTGTTTCGTCCTTTCTGGCAACCTCGGTAATTCTTCCAGTGACTTCTTTGAGAATTACAGCCATGTCTTTCGCCACAGCGTGTCTGAGATGATAAAGCTTAAAATTACTTTTTATTTTTCCACTTTCCTGAAAAACGTCTAATTTTTTAACCAAGGATAAAATTTGTTCAATTTCGATCCGCCCTGCAATAATGATCAATGAATTCAGTCGTTCTTCCTCAATAATCTTTACGGAACTGGCGTTTGCTGTCTTTCCCTCTCCTTTTCCGGCAACAACACGATCGGAAAATATCTTTGTTAACAGAACTGACATCCTCTTTGCAGAAGTATTTTCCAGTGCAACCAATTTTAGTTGAGTTTCCCCAGATGTCCCTTGTACAGTGTCAAGTTTCACTATTAGCTTCAAAACGCGATCTGTCGCCAAGCGATCTGCGATAATTATTAGTGCATTCAGCCGAGGCTCTGCAATTATTTTTACAGCACTACCTATTGCAGTTTCTCCTTGACCTTTGCCTGCAACAACTTTATCTGCAAATATTTTTGAAAGCAGCGGAGCCAGAGTTGTAGCAGAAGCATATTGTAATGTCTGTAGTTTTATCTGACGGTTTCCACGAGGAATATCAAGTTGATCTACCAGCTCAATTATTTGCTGGGTTGTTACCGGATTTGCAATAATAATAAGAGCATTGAAAGGTGCAAAAGGTAGAATTTTTATCGATAAAGTTTTAGGAAATACTGTTGTAATAAGTGGAACAAGTTTTGAGGCATCAGAATATTTAAGTTCATGAATGGTCGTTGTGGCTCCTTCTACCGGCACGTCAACTTGTTCAATTAATTCAACTATTTCAGCTGTAGTCTTTCTATTTGCGACAATAAATAGTGAATTTAACCGAGTTTCAATCAAAAGTTTAAATTTGGCTGGTTTTCCGTTGCGGACAATATTGGAATAGAGTTCAGAAACAGTCTTGTGTATTTCAGTTACATCATTGTGAACTATTTGCAACAAAGTAACTATTTGCTCAACCCCTTTTGGCATAGATATATCAAGCATATCAACTAGTTCCCCAATTCTACTCACATTTGATTCAACATCAATTACGATCAACACATTCATCGGCTCGTAAACAAGCAGTGTTCCTGTCTTGGAAAATATAGGTTGCAATGTTGACTGAATCCCTTTCAGGTCTGCGTGAACAATTGGAATAAGGCGCATCACATAATTTCCACCTATTGAATTGACCTTCCTACCGTCCTTTGAAACAGGCAGTCGAGAGAACCGTGCGTCTGCAGCTGGAAGTATTTCAACGACTTTGCTATTTTTTTTTCGCACCATAGCCAAACCTTGGCTGGCTAGTATTTTTTCAAAAAAGAAAAATGCGTCTTCGGGAGTTACCTTAAAATTACGAGGAGCTGTGATAGACATTTGTCCACGCAAATTCTTTTCTTCATAAACAAAAACAGTTCCAGTTTTTTCAGAAATTATCTTAATAAATTCTTTGAGAATAATTGTTTTAGGCAAGTTGATAGTGACCTTTGAGCTTTTTTTCTTTTTTGCTGCTTCAAGTTCTAAAGGTAAAGAGACCT
>CAZOTX010000306.1:0-2760 GCA_964582835.1 uncultured Pseudomonadota bacterium
TCAACCAGGATGGACTCCCAGATTTGGCTGTAGCCCAGGCAGGACTTTCCAAAGTAGTTATTTTGATTAATGATTCAACAGGAATCCCAAAAGTCTCATATTCGTTTAATGTGGAGCGAGGTCCACACATCATAGACGGTGTTGATCTTAATCAAGACAAAATTACTGACCTGGTAGTGGGCAGTCTGGGCTCCCATACCTTATCTATTTTCCTTGCCAATGGGGATGGGACCTTTAAAAAGCCAAATGTGGTTAAAGTTGGAAGGTTCCCTCACTATCGAGCATACGGTGACTGGAATGGTGATGGACATGTTGACGCAGCTGTGGCTGTTGCAGGTGAGGAATCGCTAGAGGTACTATTGGGAAATGGAATGGGGAACCTGAAACCATTGGCAAGATATGTTTCTGGAGTAAATCCACATGGATTGACCAGCGAAGATTTCAATCAGGATGGTGAATTGGACCTAGCAGTTTCTAATCGAACATCTGGTGGAATTGCCATTTTTTTAGGAGATGGAAGTGGAACTTTCCATAAATCTCATTCGGTCATTACTGAAAATGATGGGATCACATTATCAAATGGAGATTTCGACAAGGATGGGATCATTGACTTAGCTTTGGTTTCCGCCAGCTCTAATTCGTTAATCTTTTATAAGGGAAACGGAAAAGGGGATTTCCATCCTTGGTAATCCCAGTTGTACATCAAAGTTTCATGTTAATATGATACCAGAATACGTTGTTAAACTATGATAGCTTTTGACTTTTGGGGAGATTCCCCCAATAGTAGATTCCGATTGAAAAGCCTCATATCCTCTCTCTAAATGATTGACTCGCCTCAGTAACGTTACGTTGGAACGAAAGTTTGCTTACAGGTTCCGTTTTTGTTCTTGCCATCCTGTCAATAGCAGTTTCAAATTTTGTTTCTGGGATTTTTATTTAATTAACATGAATACTTAATAAATGAAATTTTACTCATTAAAACCAAAACTAAGTTTAATGATAAGGAAATACTTGTTGAAAAAACTTTTAGTGTAATAACAAAGACTATATAATGTGCGAGTGAGCTTGTTGTAGATGAAAAATTTATAATCTCAATAATGCTAAGAAAAATTGGTTCATTTACGATTTTTATTTAAATTGTAGTTGCAAAAGTTTTTTTCTAATGAACACTTTATAAAGAAAGTAACTATTTCCTTAAGAGACTTTAGGCTCATTTTAGGTCAAAAATTTAACTCAGATTTTAAAGATTATATATACAATTATTTGTAATTAGTAATTAATCGATTTAATTTTTGGTTTAGAAGAATGTCTAAGTAAACCCATCAACATTTAAACAAGCTTTATTTTTTTAGACCCATCAATGCACGATAAAATTTAAAAATTTCAATTAAGCATGTTGCGTATTATTGACAAGGTGTCTATGGTTCATCAAAAAAAATAAATTTAATATTGTGAAAAAAGGAAAATTTCTAATGCAGGAAAAGCGTTGGGGGGCGTTTCTTTGTGATTGTCGTTCCACCATGAAGGTTGATTCAAAAAGAATTGGTAAGCCCATGTCTTTGGTTACAGTAGCATCTAATCCAGAGAATGAAATCTATGCTTTTGCTAAAGAGGCAGATCGGCAAAAACTGGAAGATGTGGTTATTGGCTGCTGTGCAGAACCTTTTATATTTGAGGAGGCATTGCAAGGGAAAAATCTTCATTTTCTTGATTTAAAGGGAAAATGTTTTTCTCCCCATTCTGACATTGAGAAAGCACACTCAAAGGCGTTAAAAATGATTCATGCCGAGATTGAGGCCTCTAAAATCAGGCAAAAGAAACCAGTCCAGGTAAATCCGCTTCAGGTTGGGAATCGGGTGGTGATTTTTACAGAGTTTCCGGAGGGATTAAAACTTGCCAGTATGCTGAAAGATCTGGGGGGAAATGGGACTGCAGATGTGACTCTTTGCATTTCCTCAGAAATCAAAGGTTTGGGAGACTCGCCTCTCTTGGAACAGAAATCTACCTTAGTCAGTGTGGAGGGGCGATTGGGGAATTTCCAAATCACATTGGATCCAGATCAAACGCAAAACAGTGGCCCACAACAACGCTTTTCTCTGAAGGCTGACCAACTTGTTCTTTTGACAAAAGCACCACCTTCAGGTGTCAAAAAGAGGACTGGGATTCATTTTTTGTCAAGCACAGAAAGCAAAATTCTTGAAGAAACAGCCACCCAGATTCAGGATTTAGTCGGTAACTTTCACAAACCTGAACACGTAACTTATGATCCAACGATTTGCGCTGGAGGAGATAAAGGTATCGAAACTTGTGGAAGATGCATGACCTTTTGCCCCTATGAAGCTATTTCTAGACAGAAAGAAAATTCTTTCCGAATTCAGGTAGATCATCTTACTTGTGAAGGTTGTGGAGCTTGTGTTTCAGCCTGTCCAACCTCTGCTTTACAATTTACCGAACCTTCCCCACAAGAAATATACGCTCGAATCGCGACCCTGTTGGCTTCCTCAAAAGAGAAAAATGACTCGGTAGATCCTCAGGTGATTGTTTTCCATTGTGAAGAAATGGGGAGCAAAGCATTGGAAACCGCCGGAGAGATACCAATGCCCTATTCGCCAGGGGTATTACCTGTGGAAGTTCCATGTCTTCGCTACGTATCTGAGTCAAATATGCTTGCAGCATTTTCATTGGGAGCTGCAGGAGTTGGACTTCTCGGTTGTGAGAATTGTCCAAACGGTGAACGGGAACTGCTCTATCAAAAATATG
>CAZOTX010000307.1:0-2754 GCA_964582835.1 uncultured Pseudomonadota bacterium
ACAGCCGATTATTTTCAAATTCCACCTGAACAACCAGGAATATGGATCAGCCGAGTATTACCATACGGCACCGGTTCTGATGTTTTACTACGAGGAGATTATTTAACTAAAATTGGTAAATGGCCAATTTCGTACGATGGGAAAATAATGCACACCAAATGGGGTCTTTCCCTATTCGATTTGCTTTTTCTTGATAAGCTTAAAGTTGGAGATTCATTAGAAATGTCAGTGATCCGAGAAGGTAAAACAAGAGTTTTGCAAACTAGAGTTTCTCCCTACGAAAAAGATGGGCGTATTGTTCCATTAAAAAGAGCAGGACACCCTCCACGCTATGTAATTCAGGGGGGATTTTTATTTCAGGAATTGACTTTGAATTACCTCTCAATGTGGGGTAAAATTGGAAATCCCGTGCACCTGTACGTTTACGTTTGTTTTTAGAGTTAAACAAAACTGTAATGGTTAATAAAAATCTTAATAAAGTTGATAGTCCATCTGAATCTAATAATTTTGAAGAAGCACCAAGAGTGGTTCTGGTGACACAAGTGATACCCGATCAAATCAACATTGGTTTCCAAAAACTTTCAAATGCTGTTGTTCTGCGCATTAATGGGCAACTTATACGACGTCTGAAAGATGTAAGTAAAGCATTTATGGATCCTGAAAATGACTTTCATCGTATTGATTTTTTACCTGGTTCAGATCGTTTGAGCGTTGTTTTACCGGTAAAAGGACTCAAGATATCAAATCAGCGAATTAAAAATAATTTTCGTATTCCGAAACTCAAATCATTCTAAAATACAATATAATTTAAATTTATAATGTAAATCTAATTAGCTTTCTACATATCGTCAAAATATAAAATTCGATGAAAATCCTCTCAAGCAATCACACTAAGTTAAATACATATCTTAAAGCAACCAGTGAATGGATTCGGAATGAATCCCTTCGTTGTGTCCCGGATAGCGAACCAAAAGACTATCTATATGATCTGATGCGTGACTATCCACAACGAGGAGGTAAAGGATTTCGTCCTGCATTGGTCTTGCTTTGTTGCGAGTTGTTTGGAGGTGATCCGGAAGAGGCTTTGACTTCTGCTGTCGCCCTTGAGTTATTTCACAATTTCGCGTTAATACATGATGACATTGAGGACGAATCTCTTCTGCGGCGAGGGAAACCAACTTTACATCTGAAGCACGGAATTGCACTTGCTCTAAACTCCGGAGATGCTTTGTTGGGTTTAGTGCATGAAACTCTCCTTAAAAACAATTCAAGATTGTCAAGCAGTCTGTCTCTTAAGATCCATCAACATTTGAATAAGGTCATGCAGGCCACCTTTGAAGGTCAGGCACTCGATATCGGTTGGGTAGTAAAACAGACTTTCCCAGATCGTAACGAATATTTTGAAATGATCAACAGAAAAACAGGCTGGTATTCCGGGAAAGGGCCATGTCAGTGTGGTGCTCTGATTGCAGGTGCTTCCGAAAAAGAAATGGAAACTGTAGGAAATTTTGGAGCAGCGATTGGTATAGGATTTCAGGTTCGTGATGATTTGTTAAACTTAACGGAAAAAAGCGAAAAAGAGGCACCAATCCCAGGTTCAGGAGGTTACGGTAAAGAGCGAGGTGGCGACATCGCAGAAGGAAAGCGTACATTGATTTCGATTGAACTTCTAGATCGACTTAACACAGTTGATGGAGAAAGAGTCCGATCAATTTTATTACAAACTCGGGAACACGTTACTCATTCAGACATTGACTGGTTTATTTCTATGGCTGAAAGCACAGGAACGTTGGAAACTGTCTCAAGCTTCTGTCAAGAACAGGCAGAACTGGCTTCTACAGCTTTGAAAAAATTACCAATTAACCCTGCAAATTCTTTGCTTGGTGAACTTGTAGAATATTTGACCATAGAGCGCAAAGCTTAATCAACACCAAAAAAATAATCGACAAAGAATAAATAAACCGTTATTATTAAGAGTTAGTTTTTCATCAATTAGTTTTAAACAATGTGAAATATAAGTATCCCATATGACTCAGATTGTAGAAAGATTGAAAAAATTACTTGCTGATCCAATAAAAAGTGAAGGATACGAACTTTTAGGGATTGAATGCAAGAGACAAGGATCTTCACAAATTGTTCAAATAATTATTAACAGTAATCATGGCATTGGAATTAACGATTGTGTGTTCGTAAATCAAATAGTAAAGAAGGTTTTTGACAGGGAAAAGCCAATTTATGACTCTTATTCTGTAGAAGTCTCTTCCCCAGGCATTTTCCGCAGATTAAATACAGCTGAACATTTTCAAACTTCCACTGGAGAAAGAATCAGAGTAAGGATGCATCAAAAAATTCATGGAGTAAAAGATGTGATTGGGAAATTAGAAGAAAGTACTGAGCAAGAAATACACTTGAAACTGGAATCAGATGGATCTGAACTGGTAATCCCATTTTCAATTATTGCAAAAGCTAATTTAGAACCTGAACTAAGATTTTGAATGTTTATTAGAACTTCAAAAAAATACATAACACAAAAAAGGTGAATTTTGAAAGAGAATTTGTTTGAAATAATTAAAGACTTTTCTAAAGAGAAAGGTTTGGATCATGAAGTAGTAATAAAATTGGTAGAAGAGTCTCTTATCCAGGCTGCTCAGCGAAAACTCCCATATAGAGAAATTGAGGGTCATATCGACGAAAATACTGGAAAAATAAACTTATTCCATTTTAAGGAGGTTGTTGAACTTGTTGAAGATCCTC
>CAZOTX010000308.1:0-2754 GCA_964582835.1 uncultured Pseudomonadota bacterium
TTTCTGAACGTAACAAGTATGACTATTATGTAGTCAAAGACGGAAAGTTTGTATATGCCAGCAATCAGACTTTTTATAATGTAAGAGGGGAACCAAACATAGGGCTTAAGTGGAATTTTTCTGAAGGTGGCAAGGTTATGCCTGCAATTACCTTAAAAATTTCTTACAAATTTGCTAATTCCGAGCGTGGTGGAGAACAAGAGCTAATTCGTAGTGGGGGGGTAGATTGGGGACATTACCTGATTTTGTCTAAAGGATTTGAGGACTGGATAGTCTACTTTGGTGATGGAAAAACCAGAATTGGTCAAAATCATGTGTTTGCATCCTCATTGAAACATCAGTTTATGGCACTTGAGTACCGAATAGAAGATGAAGAATCATTTATTTTTCAGACCGTTTCGCAAAGTAGTATATTCCCAGAAACAGCGGCTAATTCCCGCTCAACAGGTGGAGAAAACCAGGAGCAGCGAAATTCAAACTTAAGTGTTTCCACCAGTGTTTCTGCATTCGGTTACAAATATTTTTCCGGTCCAATCTTTTTAGAGACAGGGTTTGTACAGGATTATAATAATTTTGGGAATGAAACAGATTTTGTAATATTTTGGGAAATGGGGGTTCATTGGTAAACAAAGTTTTAAAAATTTCTTTTTTGGTTATTTGCTTGTTTTTTCATGTATTAACAGGTTGGTGTGTAGAACAAACCGTTGTCTACTTGGCAGTTCAATTTGGGCAGCAAGACACCGGAAAAACTTCTCCACTAGTAGGGCAAAATGGGTCATACTTAAAGACTCTTGAAACTAAACATGGTGCTTTGAAGGAAAACCGTCAGGTAAGCCCGAAAGTATTATCTTTTGATTTTTATAAAACAAATGGTCTAGTTGCTAGTGGATTTGGATTAGAGGCCCATAGATACGAAAAAATTTATACTTTTGAAAACGACGGTTCCAAAGTCAATCTTTCAGCGGTGGGACTGTTGTACGGATTAAATTTTTATTATAGGGGAGATTTTTGGTTCCCGTTTATAGGATTTGGTACTGGTAATTATTCTGCAAAAGTTAAAGAGGAATTAATTTCAGGAAACACCACGACTTATGGTACTGTTTTTGGTCAGGTTGACAACCCTTTTTATTATAAGTTTGGAGTACGTATCCCTTTAAATGGCCTAGGTATTATTCTCACGCGACAATATATTTCTGCAAATTTCCAAGTTACAACAGAAAATAAATCGTTGTCACTAGGAGGGATAGCTAATTTTGTAGGTTTATATTTTGGTTTTTGATAATATAAGGAAGAACAAGATTACCCAGAATGAGTACGTGAAAAAACTTTCAAAATTAAATACACATACGCCCCCCAGTCTAGACAACGTTTTTTGAAAATCTGTACTAAAATTTCACTATTCCTGAGCAGTCTTTGTCAATTAAAAAAAGTACGACATTAATAGATATGGAAATTGGTACGATGTCTTTTTTGCTTAGATCCGTACGCAAAGTTAACCATTCTTTCCTAAAATATTATGATTAATTATTTTCATTTTCTTTTAGTCCTGATCAAGCATTGTTACTAATTGTAGTGAAAAAAGTCCAAATAGTTTCATTATTTATATAGCATTCATAATCATTATAGTATTTCAGATTTTCTTTAAAAATTATTATACTGATGTAAAAATTGATTAGCTAAATTTCTCAAAAAAATCTGAAATATCTTTTTCGAAACTTGAGTTGTAGGGGAATCAAGTCAACTAGGACATTTGTTTACTAAGTTTTGAAAAAATTTTTAGGAATTTTAAAAAAAGGCGGGCCAAAAAATCGAGGGCCAAAAAATGGCCCTCTTTAAATGATGTTTTTACCGTTTCATGTTTATAAGGTCCTGAATCATCTCATCAGAAGTCGTTACAGTTTTAGCACTTGCCTGAAAGGCTCTCTGTGTTTCAACCATTCTCACAAATTCATCTGAAAGATCAACGTTAGATTGCTCTAAGCTTTTACTACGAATTTCCCCCAAACCAGCAGTACCAGCTTCTCCTGTTACTTTCTTACCAGAACCTAAAGTTTCGGTAAGCATGTTCTCACCTACTTGAGCTAGTTTTCCAGGGTTGTCAAATTTTGTCAAAACAAGCCTGCCAATTGCACGAGTGTATCCAGCATCAAAGACACCATTTACAGTTCCATTATCTTCTAGGAAAATACTTTCTAAAGTCCCTGCAGGGTTACCATCTGCACTAGTTCTGAGAACATTGTAGCTTCCAGCAAACTGAGTAACTCCATCCAACCCTGATCTAGGATCTGTTGGATCATCGGGATTGTAGCCATCCCCGAGATGAAGTCCAACAACTTGTGGCGTTCCCCCACCAAAGGGAACAGCAAATTGTGGAACGCCTGTATCAGGATCTACAGGTTGTGGAATCAATCGAGGGGGGCCAGCAGGTAATGGTTCACCATCCGGTCCAACTCCACCTGGTTGTGCTTCAAAAGAACCACCTGTCGCGGCAATTAATTTACCATCATCTGTAAATTGCATGAATCCACCTCCGACTGCTACCATTACTCCAGGGACTTGTCCTAAAGAAGCTCCATCAAACATCATATAGTATTCCCATTGATTACTTACTCCTGTTCCAGCAATTGGTTGTCCTGTACCAGGATCAATTTGTTCTGGAAGGTCTGGCCTTTTTCTCATAGCAATTGTTGCAGCGTGAGAGTTACCTAAGGAATCATAAACAGTGGTTGATGTGGCAAAATTGTACATGCTGTC
>CAZOTX010000309.1:0-1158 GCA_964582835.1 uncultured Pseudomonadota bacterium
AGTAAATGCAGAATTGAATAACATTCCAAACGATATTGCCCATGCTATACAGCTTGCGGCACAAGAAGTAATTGACGGGAAACTGGACGAGCATTTCCCTATCGACATTTATCAAACAGGTTCCGGAACTTCGAGTAACATGAATGCTAATGAGGTAATCTCAAACAGGGCGATGGAACTTGTTCCGCAACTCTCGATCAAGGTTCACCCCAATGATCACACAAATTTCGGACAAAGTTCAAATGATACTTTTCCAACTGCAATAAGAATTGCAAGTTATCTTGAGTCCAAAAACACTTTGATTCCTTCACTGAAATTTTTGCGTGAAACTTTTTTAAAAAAAGGCACTGAATACTCACATGTTGTCAAAACAGGTCGGACTCACCTTATGGATGCCATGCCAGTTACTCTTGAACAAGAATTCGGAGGGTATGCCCGGCAAATTGAAATTGGCATTCAACGCATAGAATCAGCATTAGTACAACTGGAAGAACTTCCAATGGGTGGAACGGCGGTCGGAACGGGAATTAACACAGACCCGGAATTCCCTCAAAAATTTGCAGAAGAAGTTTCTAAACTTACCGGAGAGTCTTTTAGGGAGGCAGAAAATCATTTTGAAGCACAGGCAACTGTGGATGCTCCTGTTGCTTTGGGTGCACAATTAAAAACGCTTGCAGTCAGTTTACTAAAAATTGTAACAGATTTACGCTGGATGAATTCTGGACCAAACAGTGGACTTGGTGAAATTCAGCTTGCATCACTGCAACCTGGGTCTTCGATTATGCCTGGGAAAGTAAATCCGGTAATTGAGGAATCAATGGCCATGGTCTGTGCGCAAGTTATTGGCTATGATGCATCAATTAGCGTTGGTGGTTTGTCCGGAAATTTTGAGTTGAATGTGATGTTACCTATGGTTGCCCATAGCCTGCTGGAATCAATCCGGATTTTAGCAAATGCATCCACTAACCTTGCTGAACGCTCTGTTTCTAAGATAGTTGTACGTGAAGATCACATTAAGTCCCTAATAAGTAAAAACCCAATTCTAGTGACTACACTCAATCCTCTGATCGGTTATGATTTGGCAGCAAAAATTGCAAAAAAAGCATTTTCTGAAAATCGAAACCTTAAAGACGTTGCCTTGGAAATGTGCGATCTTTC
>CAZOTX010000309.1:1258-2726 GCA_964582835.1 uncultured Pseudomonadota bacterium
TAGTCTCTATGCCAGTTTTTTTTGAATCTTTTCCTTGTTTCACTTTTGGGATTGATTGACGACTTGAAATGCTATTAAAGAATTATTTTTGGAGTTAACGCAAAGCTTTTTCTAATCGGGATAGACGATCTACAATTTTTTTCAGTTTGATCAAAAAATATATTTTTTTCACCTTAATTCTTGATCTAAACTGCCACAGGAATAACAGTGATTCTTATGAATTTAAATCAACGGCAGGGTGTCTGTTGGATTTTTTTCTAGCAGTTGCCGATCGTGAAAATAGCGAATCGTGGTATTGGCGGAAGCGTGACGGGCGTAAGACTGGACTTTCTGCAGCGGTTCTCCCAACTCAAGTGCAAGTGTAATTGCGGTATGCCGAAGATAGTGAGCAGAAATAGTTAAGCCCGCGGCTTTACCAAGCCTGGTGACAATGTCATTGATACCTTTTCCAGACATTTTGTGACCTAGAGTCCTGAAACCAAGAGAAGGAAAAACATTTTGTGTCGCAATTTTATTACTCTTCAGAAGAGTACGCCATTCTTCAAATTCTTCTTGCAGTTCGTTTCTCAATTTAATGCGCTGCTCCTTTCCGCTTTTTGTATGCCTTAGAACAGCAACGTAAAAGGAACCATCCTGAATAATATCTTCCCAAAGCAAATTTGCGGCTTCTCCACGTCTTGCAGCAGTCAGATAGAGGAATTTCAACACAAGACCGTTGCGAAATTTTAAGAGAGGCGCCGTTCGACCATCATAATTTATGACTTCATTTGCTTCAATCATTGCATTTAACTGCGAAACATTGAGTGCCCCTTTACTTGCTGCAGAGTCAACTTTTTCTGCCCGAATGACTGAGGATTTAAATGGATTTTGCTTTAAGTAGCCAAATTCTGTTAGTACTTTGCAGACTTTTCGCAGTGCACTCATGATTTGGTTAATTGTGGATGGCTTTTTACCTGCATTTTTCAGTTGATTCTTGTAATCCAGCATCCTCAGTGGATCAAAGTTTTCCAGTTCATCCAACTCCTTGATTTTTGCCCATTGTAATAAATCACGGAAGGCCCTTGCATAAGCACGCTGAGTGTTTGCGGCATATTCTCCAAACACTAAATTCAAAGCTTCACTAGGATCAAGACTGGAATGCTTAACTTCAATCTCTCTATTCCCTTGTTTTTTCAGTTCAGAATTTTGATTTTTTGCTAAAACGACTTCCATTAAAAAAATTTTAAGGTTGAATTAGAATTGTTACCACATATGGTGGATGACGAATTAAAAGTTCCATAGGTGGAGGAAGTTTCAACTGATCTACCGAATCAATTATAATTTTATCAAATTTCTGTGAACCGCTTGTTTGCAATAGCCTCCGTTCAATGATTTTGCCAAATTGATCAATCTGTAGACGAAGTCGTGTTTTTAATTTTTTGTAGATTTTATTAAGATGTTTTTGTCGAAAGAACATTAAATCATTTTT
>CAZOTX010000310.1:0-2721 GCA_964582835.1 uncultured Pseudomonadota bacterium
TGCATATGTGGATGGATATTCTTTTTGGAGATTTTTCATAAAAATTTTTCTTCCTGCTATTGCAGCTGGAATTGGAGTAGCGGCTTTCTTTTGTTTTATGTTTTCATGGGTCGAGTTACTTCTTGCAAAAACATTGACTGCCGTTGAAGCAAAACCTATTTCTGCAACTATGACACGTACTGCCAGTACCGCTGGGTATGAGTTAGGTCTACTTTCAGCAGCTGGAACATTAACAATTATTCCAGGAGCATTCGTGATTTATTTTGTACGCAATTATATAGCTAAGGGCTTTGCCTTAGGAAGGGTATAAAATGGATTTATCGTGGATGGCGTGGACTTGGCAAACAGCAGTATTTTTTGTTACGATATTTTTGTTACTTTGTATTATGGTTGTTTGGGAATATTTCAGGCCTGGTGGAGATAAAAGACATGGAATTCTTGGCTTAAACACATCACGTGGTGATAGATTATTTATTTCCCTCCTTGGAAGTGGTTTCATTCATATCGCCTGGCTTGGGATTTTAGACATTTCTATATGGGGTGCTTTTGTGATCTCTATTTTCTATGCTATTGCTGTTTTCAAATGGGTTTGAAAAAACTAAAATCCCTTCAAAAGTCGAGTTTTTGCAAAATTTTTCATTTTTCGAAATACCAATATTTGTATAAAATCTGCTCTTCTTCTAGTATTTATTGTTGACTTAGTAAATTCTTTCTAAATTTTTTGTGAACCTAAGAGAGAACAATATTGAAAAATTAGGCTGTAAATCCTTCGATGTACTGATCATTGGTGGAGGAATTAACGGTGCTGTTGCTGCAACAGCACTTTCCGCACGAGGTGCTAAAGTAGCTTTAGTTGACAAAGGTGATTTTGCTGGTTTTACCAGTCAAAATTCCTCTAATCTGGTCTGGGGTGGTATCAAATATTTAGAAACTTTCGAATTTCCCCTGGTACGACAACTCTGCATGTCACGGAACCATCTTCTCCGCTCTTACCCTTCCTCAATCCGGGAAATCAGATTTTTTACAAATTTGGAAAAGGGATTCCGATTTTCAGCATTTTCGCTTTATTGTGGTGCATTGCTTTATTGGGCAATGGGTAATTTTTTTACACGTTGCCCACGTTTTTTAACCACGCAAAAAATCATTGACGATGAGCCCACGATCAATACCAAAAACAGCATAGGCGGATTTGAATATTCTGATGCCTTTCTCTTCGACAATGACGCACGTTTTGTTTTTAATTTTATTCGATCAGCCATTAATTATAATTGCACAGCAGTAAATTACATGGAATCTTTGGGAAGCACCCGCAATTCCCCTGGCGAATGGCAAACACAACTCCAGAATACTCGAAATGGGAAAAAATATAAAGTTCAGAGTGCAATTATTATTAATGCGTGTGGACCTTATGTTGATCAACAAAATAAAACATCTGAGTTGAATACCGAACATTGTCATGCCTTTTCCAAAGGAATTCATTTAATCGTTCCACAAATTACAAATAATAAGAGGGTGCTGACTTTTTTTGCGGATGACGGACGTTTATTTTTTGCTATTCCGATGGGAAATCGCACGATGGTCGGAACTACAGATACTCGCGTAGCCACTCCAGAAACAAAAGTTTCTACGGAAGATAGGACTTTTGTTCTGGAAAACATTAATAAGCGTCTTAATTTGACCAAACCACTAACTGAAGGAGATATTATTTCTGAACGTTGTGGTGTACGTCCACTTGTTATAAAAACTGGGGAGGAAAACAACAAAAATGATGAGTGGATGAAACTCTCTCGCAAACACGCATTAGATGTATATTGGGAGAGGAAACATATTAGTATTTTCGGAGGAAAAATTACGGACTGCCTCAATGTTGGTGAAGAAATATGTGAAATAGTTCAAAAATTAGGGGCATATCTTCCATTTCCAAAACGAAAGTGGTACGGGGAACCTAATGATGCTATTAGAGAAGAGTATCTTCATCAGGTACAATTAATGAATCTAGACAAATTGACCGCAACTGGTTCCTCGGAAGTGTTGTCCAAACGTCTTTGGAGACGCTACGGAGCACAAGCCCTAGGACTACTAGAAAACATCAGAATAAATCCAACCATGGCAGAACCTTTAATTGAAGGAGCCGATTACATCCGCTGCGAATTGACCCAAGCTACTCGATGGGAAATGATAGTGACTTTGGAAGATTTTTTGCGTCGTCGCTCAAAACTTGCTTTGGTAACTCGAAACGAAGACCTAAAACAATCACAAGGACTCAAAGATGCTTGCAAAATTCTATTTGGCGAAGAAGCACCGAAACGCTGGTCTGAATATTTTGGTGAAAAGTCTTAAGGCAGAAAAGTATTTCTTGATGTTTTTTTGTTATATGAAAATTTTTTACGTTATATTCCCAAAAAAACAATTGGATTCTGAATCGGTATATATGAATATACATTAAATTTAAAAAATTCAACAATTCTAATTTTTTTACTTGCAAACATAACTGATTAAATATATATTAAATCTGTAAAACCTGATAACATTATGTGTAAAGTGTTTTTTGGATAGAGTGAAGATAGGTTTTTTGTCTTTTTTATTGATTAATCTTCACGAATTTTGCATTAACATTTTTGTATTAAATGTAGCGGTTTAATTTCGACAGAATAGATTTTATGAAACAGATAAAAGTTTTTTCAGAAACTTGTCAAATTGAGTAGACCGTTTCATTTCTTT
>CAZOTX010000311.1:0-2690 GCA_964582835.1 uncultured Pseudomonadota bacterium
AATCTTCCTCATGAAATTGTTTTTCAGACAAACTTTAATTTTGGTCTGGAAAGATTTACTGATTGATTTGAACCGAAAAGACAACTTGCTTTCAATGGTTTTGTTTGCAATTTTGACTTTACTGATCTTTCAATTTGCAATTGGAGAGGACCCCGACAAATTTAAGACGGTACTCCCAGGGGTTATCTGGATCGTATTCCTGATGAGCGGTGTGCTTGGACTGGAAAAAAATTTTTTACAGGAAATGGAATCAGGATGCATGGGAGGTTTGTTAATGGCACCAGTAGAACGCAGTGTTTTGTTTTTAGGTAAAATGCTAGCAAATACCTTGTTCCTATTGATTGCGCAGCTTATATTTATCCCATTATGCCTGTTTATTTTTGAAATTGACCTAGAAAACCGGTTAGAGTTTTTAATGTTAATACTTCTTGGGACTATCGGGTTCAGTTCATTGGGCACTCTACTTACTACAATGACGGCAACTTCACGTGGGAAAGGAATGCTTTTGCCGATTATTATTTTTCCACTAATGGTTCCAAGTTTGCTATGCGTAGTTCGTCTTACGGATTTTTATTTTTTTGGATCTCACGCATCGGATTTTTGGTCATGGTGGAAATTACTTTTTGGTTTTGATGTTATTCTTTTTATTTTTTCTTTGCTGGGATTTGAATTAATTGTTGAAGAATAATATTTACTCAGAAATTCTCTTGCAAATTTTGATTACCAAGATAGAATAAAAATTCTTAATTTTTGGTTATTTGGGGCGTAGCCAAGTGGTAAGGCAACGGGTTTTGATCCCGTGATTCGCAGGTTCGATCCCTGCCGCCCCAGCCATTATTTAGGTCGATTAGTGTAACAATTGTTTCCCTCTTCAGTCCTCCAAACTCAGGGAATATCCTTTCCTATAAATATGACTGAAATTTCCCGACTAAAATATATTCATTGGCGTCCTATCGGTGTATGTGACACGGGTGAAGGGAAAGAGAGAAAAGCTAAAATGTTTTCCAAGGATGACTTGGCAAAGATTACATCTCCAGGAATAAATCGTGAGAATTGGGACCAAAAACCAGAAGTTCTTAAGCTGATTCAGCATTATGCAAATGATCTGGCTGAACTTTCAAATCTTACTTTTGAAATGCTTTCTCCAGAAATTGAAGAAATAAAATTGGTAGGAGCAGTGATTGGTCATGAAAAAACTCCAAATTTAAACCAAGAATCTATAGATGGTAAGGTACAGTTTTTTCAAGTTAGTTTTCAAGAGGGCAAATCCAAAAGTATTTTGTCCAAAAAATTGAAAAAGTGGATAATCTGTTTGTTTATTGCAGGAGTGTTTTTTTTAGGAATATCATTGATTTTCTTGATGGCCGGTTGGTTTTCTTCTTTTCCTTTGAACAGCAGTAAAAAGACTGTTTCAGTTTGCAGTATAAATAGACAGGAAATAAAATATTTAGAACATATAAAAAGTATAAAAAAATCATTGGTTATTGAACTGAAACGTTTACCTGCATGGTCAACTTTTAATGAGGTACGTACTTATTGCATTGGAGGTGGAATGACTGTCAAACAACAGGAACATAGATTGCTTCAGTGTTTGTTGAAGGTGTGGAACCGTACAAAAATAATTTCCAAGGATTCAAGGCCAAATCTCAACAAAATTGAAGATTGTGCTAGTGTACTTTGTCAAAGGGAACTTCCACACCTATATGAATCCTGCAAAAGATTGTTATATACTCAACAATCTTTTGGAATTGAAAGTATTTCAGATTAAAGATATAAATTATGTCATGAAATAAAGAAAAAATTTTAAGAAAATTAAAAGTTTTTTAAAAAAATAATACAAAAAATTTGATTGAAAATATGATAGACAAAAAAAACATAGGGTATAAATTTCTTCCAGTAACAGTGCCTGTTGAAGAGGGTCGTTTAAAATTTTTGGCAAAAGCGCTTGGAGAAACTAGAGGTATATATACTAATCCTGATGCAGCAAAAGCTGCGGGACTTCCAGGGTTGTTGGCACCTCCAACTTTCCCTTTTATGCTGGAAATTGATGCACTTGATTTAGTTTCATTTATGAGTTTGTTGGGAGAAAGCCTGATAAAATTGTTACACGGAGAAGAAAATTTTAAATACTATGAGCCAATTTATGCTGGTGATAAAATTACAGTTAGAAAAATAATTACTGATATTATAGATAAAAAAGAAGGAACTTTACAGTTCGTTATTTCCGAGAACACTTTTACCAATCAGAATGGTGAAACTGTTGCAGAAACCCTAACCAATTATGTTTTTCGTCATAAATAAAACAATATGAAAATGCCTCAATTCGATTCTCTGAAAGTCGGAGATGAAATTCCAGATATGACCACAACACCTGTAACCCGGCATGCGCTGGCACTCTATTGCGGTGCTTCAGGTGATCATAATCCGATTCATGTAGATTTTGATTTTGCTAAATCATCAGGTTTGGAGGATGTAATTGCGCACGGAATGCTTTCATCAGGATTTCTCGCCAGGATGATCACAAACTGGGTTCCACAATCTTCTTTAAGGAGTTTTAAAAATCGTTTTACAGCAATGACTTATGTCGGCGATGTAATAACCTGTACCGGGAAAATCACTGAAAAGTTTGAAGAAGGTGGAGAAAAATTGGTACGCCTTGAATTGCAGACAAATACACCAAAAATGCAGAC
>CAZOTX010000312.1:0-2688 GCA_964582835.1 uncultured Pseudomonadota bacterium
TGTTGGTTGTAACCATGGTATCAAACTGCTTTGGATTACGGATTATCTGCATAGCTGCATTGTCTACATACATGTGACCCAGTTCAACTTCAGGAAAGTCCTTCCCCACTTCCGTTACAATTTCCCGCCATAATTCAGTTGATTCCAGAACATTAGCCTTGTCAACAGAGGTTAATTTTTTCTTGCGCTTCATGGCAATTTCAAAACCTACTTTCGCAATACGTCGAATTTCTGATTCAGAATATACAAGAGTATTAAAACCAACCCGTTCACTGTTCCGGACTGTTACACCACGTGGCTTTCCGAAATAAATCCCTCCTGTCAATTCTCGTATCACCATCAAATCTGCTCCACCGACGATTTCTGGCTTTAGTGTTGAAGCATTTACCAGATCACCGTATATTACAGCAGGCCGTAAATTTGCGTACAATCCCAATTCGGAGCGTAATTTAAGTAATCCGCGTTCAGGACGTACCGAAAAATCAAGCGGTTCCCATTTTGGACCGCCAACTGCGCCTAGCAAAACTACATCTGAATTTATTGCTGCTTCTAACGTTTCATCCGGAAGCGGAGTTCCAGTTAAATCGTAAGCGACTCCACCAACAGGTTTTTCAGATAATTCGAGTTGAAGTTCAAAATGTGGTGCTACAGTTTTTAAAACATGAATAGCCTGTGTTATTACTTCTGGACCAATTCCATCTCCGGGGGCAACAAGAATTTTCTTAGTGATCATAATGCCTTTTTAGTTTGAAAATTTTACTACTCTAGACATCAGATCCTAATTAGAAGCTGACGTTAATGCAAGAAAAAATGTATAGATTGACTCTTGGGACAGGTTTTTTTATTTTGTTATCTTCAGTTTTGTGGGCGGAAAATCCTTCTAAAACTAAGTTGGATATAAAAATAAAATCCTTGATCAATCATGGTAGTGTACTGGTTGCCAATAAGCAACGGATTCTCTATCGATATCCAAATAATACTGATCCAATGCTGGTGCCGGCTTCTGTGCTGAAATATGCAACTGCACTTTTAACTTTACATTACATGGGACCAGAGTTCCGTTTCAAGACTGAATTTTATTTGGATCAAAATCAATCACTTGTTATCAAGGGTAGGGGAGATCCATTTTTAGTTTCCGAAGAATGGAAGCGAATAGCACATCAAATAAGTCTACTCCCGGATGTTCCTAAAAAATTACAGGACTTGTTTTTTGATACATCGCTCTTTAGTGAGAAAATTAAAATCCCTGGAATTTCATTCTCTAATAATCCATTTGATGCACATAATGGTGCACTAGTGGTTAATTTTAACACCGTGTACCTTAGATTAGATACAAACGGTCATATTTCTTCTGCAGAAGATCAGACTCCATTAACCCCGTTAGTATGGCAACTAGCAAAAAATTTGTCTCCAGGAACACATAGGATCAGCATACCGCCGTACAAAAGTTTTACTTATGCCGGAGAACTTATAAAATCATTTTTTCGCAAGGAAGGATTTTCTTTTGAGAGCAAAAATACTGATTTACGACCAGTCGGAAAAAATGATCGCCTGATTTATACTCACAGTAATATTTTAACATTGAAAAGAGTAATTGCTGGCATGCTTCGTTATTCAAACAACTTCACAGCAAATCAACTTTTTTTAACAGTTGGATTGCAGCGTTTCGGTCCTCCGGCCACACTGAAAAAAGGAGCACAAGCACTTTCAGAATTTTTACGAACTGAACTTAAAATCCCTTTAGACCAGTTTTTGGTAGTTGAAGGTTCCGGAATCTCACGTAAGAATCGTCTAACTCCTATAGCCATTTGGGAGTTATTAAAGGCTTTTGCTCCACATCAGGACTTGCTAAATCGTGAAAATGACGTTTTTCTCAAAACAGGGACTCTCAGTGGTGTTTACACCATGGCCGGATATCTACCAAGTACGGAGCCTCTCTTTTTTGTGATTTTACTGAAACAGCCTCATAATTCACGTGAAAAGATACTCAAAATTCTCTTAGAAACAGATTTTTCTGCCAACAAATTTTGAAATACAATCCGAAAATTTCTATCCTGGTACCCGTACGTAACGATGCTGCGATGATACCTAACTGCCTTGCAGACATTGATAATCAAAGTCTAACTGATTACGAACTGGTTGTTGTTGATGACGGATCAACTGATCAAACTCCTTTATTGCTGGAAAAAGCATGTCAGGATGATTCCAGAATCAGGATGATTCGCACAGAACCGCAGGGAATTGTTTCGGCACTCAACACAGGACTTACTGAGTGCAAAGGACAGTACATTGCCAGGATGGATGCCGATGACAGGATGCATAAAACAAGATTGGGAAAACAACTGGAATTAATGCAAAAAGATCCTGAATTGGAGTTGATCGGTTGCAGGGTAGAAGGTTTTACTGAAAAAGGACTGCTTCCAGAAAGTGCTGTTCATTACCAATCTTGGAACAATTCATTGATTTCTCATCAGCAAATTGAAACTGATTTGTTTGCAGAATCACCAATTGTTCACCCGACTTTTTTTGCAAAGAAGGACTTATTGAACAAAATTGGTGGATACTCCGAAAATCCATGGGCGGAGGATTATGACCTAATTTTGAGAGCATATGGAAAATGTGCAAAGTTTGGAAAACATCCAGATATTCTTGTGCAAAAATATCATGCTCCCGGTCGTCTCTCTAGAT
>CAZOTX010000313.1:0-2680 GCA_964582835.1 uncultured Pseudomonadota bacterium
AGTGATATGAACGAAGAAGACTTGAATTACATTGATCCACATGCCGCAAATCCCTCAAGGAACGGGCTGGGTCAAGTAGGAAATGTACTTCAGCAAAAAGTTCGAGCAGAACTCAAGCAAGTATGAACAGCTGTATATCATTAAAATTTGCAACTTACAGCATTGTTATTTAATCGTTACATTGCCACATATCACCAGATAAGGTGAGATTTAATCAATAATAGAATAGTAAACGAAAGGAATAAATGAACCGACTAACATTATTATCTTTTGTGATTTTAGTAGCATGGATCATCGCTAGTTGTGGAACTACGTCCCAAATGGGAAGTGGTGGTTGCTTTGGTTATTGGAATTCAGACGGACCATTGAGGGGAACTAGAGACGCAAATCGCAATCGTTCTTATCCTTATCGGCAATGCGCTGAGAACAACGTTAGTCAATCTTAATTAAATATTAAGCGATTATGTAACTTGATAAAATTCTTAGTATTGATTTATCCAAATTTTTTGTTGACTTATAGACTTTACCTGATTCCATAAATAAGAAAGCTTAAAACATGTGGGTTTTTGGACAAATTGGTTATTTTAAACTGAAGAAAAATACAGTGGCAAAATCATTTAGCGTTTTGTGTTCTGAATAGGACAAAGGGAAAAACTAAAACTGACTGTAGGTGCATTACATCCACCCAGTGGTATGGAAAATCTTTTTCAATTCTAGGTTGCCCATTTTGTGGTCATGCCTCAGAGAAAAATTACTCCTTTGGATCCATGAAACAATTTGCAATGATGCAATTTTCAACAAAAGTTTTGCAGTAAAACTATTTTACTACTCTGGTTTTGCTCCTATGGTTAGGTCAGGTCTTCTGGACTCCAATATCCTTAACCAGATAAGCTGAAAATCAAGTGCGTATTTAGAAAACATTTTCTTTATTTTGTATTTTACATTCAGTAATCCTCATTTACATATCTTTCTGATAAATCAGACTTTAGATAGTTTAAAATTGGAGGACTTGAGAGCAGATATTCAGCTATTGCGTCCAAATCTTCTTGTAGGAGATGCTGGTATCCAAATTCAATAACTTCTCCCATCAGACCCTGCACATCATCACCGTCAGGTTTCAATCCAGTTTGTAAAAAATAGCTTATATCAACCATACTCCAGCTTCCTATTCCCGTTTTTTCCTCTGGTGTGATATTCGGTGCATATTCTCCCCCCGGACCCTCTTTCGATCCCGCAAGGTGCATTTTTGAATTAAGCATTCCTACTATGTTTCGAGGAGTATGACATTCCCCGCAATGGGAAAGTGCTTTGGAAAGATAGGCCCCTCGATTCCAACTTTCTGTTTGGTCAGGATTTGATATGAAGGGCTTAGGAGACCAGAAAAAAAATTTCCAGAACATCATGGTGACTTGTCTGCCAAAAGGAAGAATCAAGTCATGGGGTAAATTTTTTTGATAAACTGGAGTTATTGAAAAAAGGTAATTTTTGAGAGCCACCAAATCCTCACGTCTTATTCGATGGAAAGAAGTGTACGGGAAAACTGGGAAATAATGATTCCCTTCTGGACTCAAGCCCTTAGTCATTGCCCGGATGAAGTCTTCATCACTCCAATTTCCTATCCCTGTTTTTGGATCAGGAGTGATGTTAGTCCCGTAAAAGGTACCAAAAGGAGTTTCAATTGATCGGCCTCCAGCAAGAAAAGCCCCATTGTTTTTTGTATCCGTGTGACAACCACAACCTCCTGCAGAATGGAAAATATATTTACCAGCAGAAATATCTGAGGCTAAATTAACTGTTCTTTTCTCAGATGATTCCAGAGGACTACAGAGAATAAACAAATACCAAAAAACTAAATTACATATTCGGGAAGAGTATCCTATCCAATTTCCCTGAAATGTCTTCTGCATCAAACACCAGTTACTCCATGTTTTTTTTGTACTTTTCGATTGCATCTTTAAGGACGTCATACTCGTCGCAACCAAATAAACAGACCTCATCGAGGACTTCCAAATGTTCTTTGGCTTTTTTTAGGTTGTTGGTTTGTAAATATAACTCACCGATATATTCATTCGCCCCAAGATGACGGGGATACAGTTTCAGTGCCTTCCTGTAATTTTCAAATGCTTTTTCGAATTGACCCAGTTTCCTGTGACTGTATCCCAACAAATTGTAGACATCAGGATTGTTTGTAGAATCACTTTCCGCCTTCTTTAAATGCTTGATAGCCTCAAAATACTTCCCATTATAAGCTGCAATGGAACCATTTTTATAATCGACATTCACTGATTTAGGTTTATTATTGTCATATGAAGTTGAAGGATCTGCTATAGTTTTTTCAAATAAGGGAAACATTATAAAAATAAACGAAAGAAAAAAAATTAAATTTTTCATGGGACTATTTTCGCTAAAACAAACATTTTTTCTTCAGTGATTACACAGTTGGTCATATTACAAGAGAAGGGAAACAACCTCAAAAGATTTAAATGGAATTTAAAGCTGAAAAGTCGGCTGAACTGACTAAATTATCTATCTCTTACGGAAAAATTTATGACAGTTACCACACGTTTTGCCTGTGGCTCTAACTTGTTTTGCAAAAATTTTCATGTCACCGCCTTCTGCGACTTTTAAAAGCTTAGTACTTTCAGTTATAAAAGCCTTTGTTGCCGATTCATATCTTGAC
>CAZOTX010000314.1:0-2674 GCA_964582835.1 uncultured Pseudomonadota bacterium
CTAGAACCTCTTCACGAACAGCTACTGGCCTACCGTGAAAATACGGAGGGGTTGAAAGAATCAATGCTCAAACACAAAGTAACAGGTGAATCAGAGTTTCAACAGGCATTGGCTGCATATTATGAATTGGAATATAGAGATAATTTTAATGATGTTCCAACTGTAAATGAGTTTACTGATTTCATTCCTATACGTTATGCCAAAAAAAACATTTTTTTCCCGCTGAAAAAAACTAATAATTCCCTGGAAGTAGCCATAACAAATCCAGAACTCTCACAGCCTTTAGATGACTTAGCTCGACATTTCAAATGCCATATTAAGTCGGTTATTTCGCATAAACAGGCAGTGCTCGATTTGATAAATCGTGCTTATGATGAATCTTCTGCATCAACTGAAGACGCTGTTGACCTGCTTGATTCAGAAGAAACTTTTGAAAACATTCTTGCAGTTGAAGAACCAGAAGATTTGCTTGATACAACTGATGAAGAACCCATCAAACGTCTAGTGAACAGCATTCTTTGGCAGGCAACAAAAGATGAAGCTAGCGATGTCCATATTGACCCAACATCTCGTGAAACCATTGTTCGTTATCGAATTGATGGGGTACTTCAACAAGTAACAGTTTTTCCACGTCAAGTACATGTAACAGTGGTTAACCGGATAAAAGTCATGTCTCGCCTTGATATTGCCCAAAAAAGTATACCACAAGACGGTCGTTCAATGGTACTAATTGCCGGAAGAAAAATTGATATTCGCATTTCAACTGTTCCTACTGTACATGGTGAGAAGATTGTCATGCGCCTATTATTTCAAGAAGAAAAATTAATGAAATTGCGTCAACTTGGTTTGGCAAAATATATACTCGAACCATATCAAAATATGGTATCTAGCACAGGAGGCATTATCCTTGTTACAGGACCTACAGGGAGTGGAAAAACCACCACACTTTATGCTTCTCTTGCTGAAATAGATAATGAAGCCCGCAATATAATCACCATTGAAGATCCAGTTGAATATAAACTTTCGGGATACAGTCAGATTGAAGTTAAGCCCAAAGTTGGATTGACTTTCGCAAACGCATTGCGTTCAGTTTTACGACAGGATCCTGATGTTATTATGGTAGGAGAAATGCGTGACACAGAAACAGCACAAATTGCTATTCAGTCTGCTTTAACAGGGCATCTGGTTTTCAGCACTGTACACACCAACAGTGCTCCAGCTACTATCACTCGACTTATTGATATGGGTATAGAGCCATTCCTTGTTTCATCAACAATTATCGGCGTACTTGCACAACGTCTAGTACGTCGTATTTGTCCTGACTGTCGCAAAAGCTATCAACCGCATACAGAACAACTTCGTGAATTAGGAATTAAAGAAGTCAGCTTTCGCAAACTGGATCGACGATTTTTCAAAGGTATAGGCTGCAAAAATTGCCGACAAACAGGTTATCGTGGAAGGATTGGAATTCACGAATTGCTGGTAATGAGTGAAGGTGTCAAAAATACTATCCTTGAAAGCAGCGACTCTGAATCCATAAAAAAACAAGGATTGAAAGAAAAGATGATCACTTTACGCCGTGATGGAGTAAACAAAATTATACACGGTTTTACAACTGCTGAAGAAATTTTGTCAATAACTTCAGAGTAAATTTTTATAAAAAATTTTATCTCTGTAAAAAAAATGCTATCATTTTTTGACCCTGAACAATTTAAACATGAATCCAAATTTCCCCTTTTTTACGTTGTTTCCAAAGCTAATTCCGAAGTTGCTGAAAGGGATAGGGTAAAGTGGAAATTGGTGCTCCACAATTTTTTGATACATTACATTTTTTATTGAATCTGTGTTCTTGGTTATGATGTTATAGGTGTTATATAGTCTAAAGATTCTATCATTTTTTAGGAAGCTATGAAAATAAAAGTAAACGGCGAACGACTCTGGAACTCGCTAATGGAAATGGCCAAAATTGGACCCGGTAAACGTGGTGGTAGCAGAAGACTTGCACTGACTGACTTGGATATTGAGGGACGAAGTCTTTTCCGTAAGTGGGCAGATGAAGCAGGTTGTACTTTTCGTCTGGACACAATGGGTAATCTTTTTGCCTGCAGGGTGGGGAAAAATCCAAACACTCCCCCGGTATTAGCAGGCAGTCATCTTGACACACAGCCCTCAGGTGGCAGGTTTGACGGAGTTCTTGGGGTACTTGGCGCGTTGGAGGTTGTACGGTCTTTGAACGATCACAATATTGAAACCGTATGCCCAGTAGAAATTGTTGTCTGGACCAATGAAGAAGGAGCACGATTCCCACCTGCTATGATGGGTTCAGGTGTATTTACAGGATTTTTTGATCAGTCCGAAATTTATACGAACAAGGACCCAAACGGCTTCACTGTTGAGGAAGAATTAAGGCGTACAAAACAGTTGGGAGATACACCGTGCAAAATCTTTCCAATCCAGGCTTATTACGAACTGCATATTGAACAAGGCCCTTTACTAGAGAGAAATAACACCAGTATTGGGGTGGTCACCGGTGGCCAAGGATCTTATTGGACTCATATCACACTATATGGTCAAGGCTCACATGCAGGTACTACTCCAATGGAATTTCGTAAAGATCCAATAATGGGTGCATCCAGAATAATTACAGGACTAAGGGAAATTGTCCTCAAGCAGC
>CAZOTX010000315.1:0-2672 GCA_964582835.1 uncultured Pseudomonadota bacterium
AGTCATTAATAAATCGTTTAGGTGAACTTTTTGAGCGTGTGCGGAAACTGGAATCTCACAAGGACTCCTAGAGAGTACTAAGTTAAAAAATTGAATTTGAAAGCTTCATAATCTCAAAGTGGAAAAAACAATTAAAGCATTTCTTTAAGTTCTTTGCGATTTTGTAAATAAACGCAGCTTGCTTAGTTTTTTATTTATTTCAGCTGTTTCACAATTAACCTACAAAATAAAAATGCCTATTTCTGGAACATTAGTACAGGTCCTTGCTGCAATGTTAAGACTTTACAGCCTGATGTTGGTTGTATACGCACTGATTTCATGGGTCATGCATGAGCACCATTACCCTCCTTCAGTACGCTGGTTACAGAGTATGGTAGAGCCAGTACTTAGTCGCATCAGAAAGGTCGTCCCCCCCATAGCAGGAATTGATGTGTCAGTTATTGCGGCACTCTTGCTCATTGAGATGATTCGCTCCTTTATACTTTACTGATTCATCTTTCCAAATCTCGTTCTGCGTTCCTTGCAGCCGCAGATCCTGGAAAGCGTTTTATTACTTCCTCAAAATAATAAACCGCCCGCTGATCAAGATTTTGCTTTTCATACAGTTTTCCCAGCATGTATATAACATCTGGAGTTTTATAACCCTGTGAGGTTGGTCGGTGCTCATAATTTCTCAGAACTTTGCGAAAAGCCATTTCTGCTTTTTTCAAATCATTTAACTCCATGTGAGAACGCCCAATCCAGTAATAAGCGTTGTCGCTGTCAAGATTATCTGGAAATCTTTTCGTAAAATTTTTAAAAATCAAAATAGCCTGTTCGTGATTTTTTTGAATAACGGCAGTCATTCCCTGATTATATATTTTCTTTACACCAGGATGCCTAATTAAAATAAACGGAGCCTCTGGAATATTAAGGTCCGGATCAAAAAAATCTTTTTGAGAATTTTCTGCTTTTTTTACAGATTCTTGGGGAACTTCACTGTCTGCAACTTCAACCTGAATTGCACGAATTTCAGGATCTGGTAGATCTTCAATATCCTGCATAATTACACCTCCAACTTCGTTAAAACTAGGCTCTTCTTCAACCATCATTTCCTGATCACTAATTTTGATATTATCAAATTTATCCATTTCCTGCGATGTTGCTTCTAAAGATACTTTACGGACATCTGTTTCGCGTTTTCTAAGCAATGAATAATTTTCAAGTGGAGGAAATGATCCATGTGAAACTTTATCTGATCTGTCTGCAGACGCCTTGAGAGACTGATTCTCAAGCATCTGTGAAATTATTAAAGCAGTGGATTCAGAAGCTTTTACAGATCTCAATGATTCCTCAACAGCACGCTCAAGCAAAACAAAGTTAGTTTCCCACTGTTCCTGCAGTAATAGAAAATCATCACGCTGTATTTTTTGCTCTTTTTGGATCTTAATGATCAACTGATTCAGTTTCTCTATCTTTGCCTTCAGATGATTATTATCTTCAGATGAATTTTCTTGTTGTTCTGAATTATTTCCAGTTCTTGGGGTAGATGTAGTATTTTTAGTAGGCTTTTTGGGTTTAAATTTTGGAAATACACCATCCAGTTCGGCACATCCAGAGAAGAAAAACTGAATAGCAGCCAAAATAGGCAGATATCTTCCTGTTAAATAAAGAACCGACTGGTTGGTCATTCCTCTCTCGTTGTAAGTTGTGCCAACAAATTCCGATCCAGCAAAGATTTGAGAATTTTTTTCATTTCATCTGCATGTTCTGGCTGCTGATTCAAGCGGTAAGACTCAATCAGCCGTTCTGTAACGCTTACAGTGCGGGGAAACCCAGGATAATACTTCAGCAAATAAAGATAGCGACCAATCGCGGAATGGTAAGCTTTTTTCCCGAAATAGTAATTCGCGACATGCAACTCATGTTCTGCAAGATCTGCAAGTGCTCTTTTATGATATTCCTTCACATCTGCTAGATAAGGACTTTGTGGAAAAAGCATATAAAAACGCTGGAATTCTCGTATGATAATACGGTTAGGTTCCATGTTGCGGTCGTAATCCCGAGATTTCACAAACAAACCATAGATATTACGTTCGTAATTAAGGGCAATCAAACGGTTGAGTACGTATGGTGTGAGGTGACTGCGAGAATTAAGTAGAAGGAACCGTCTGTAACTAGTTTCAGCCTCTGCCCATTTATTCTGCAAAAAATATAATTCTCCCATTTTCAAATGCGCAAGTGTTGCCAATCGAGTTCCAGAATGTTCTTCAACAAGCATTTCAAAATTTTTTAATGCGTCCTGGTAAAATTCATCTTCTAATGATACTATTGCCTTTTGATATAACTCTTTAGCCGGCAGACGAATTTGAACATTTGATTTTTCAGAACAGCTTTGCAAAAGTATTGAAAACAAGATCAGAATGAAGCTTTTAAAATAAATGATTTTCCAATTGAGATTTGTAAGACACTTCATGTCAAAAGCAGTAAATACTGAAACTTTAATCATTAGTTTCGCTTTCGGTATCGGATCATCGTCATTTCGTTTCCACGATCATTCCAGAAAACTTCATCCATAAAATTCATTATCATTATCAGTCCCCTGCCTTTGACTCGGAGCAGATTTTCAGGATCTTTTGGATCCAGCAAATCTGAATGTGCAAATCCCTTTCCTTCATCACGTACCAAGTATT
>CAZOTX010000316.1:0-2671 GCA_964582835.1 uncultured Pseudomonadota bacterium
TTTAAAATAAGACTAAATTACAATTTCAGAGATAGACAAACTGAAAGTCTTTTTCAATTAATTCGCTATTTTTTTTAACATTGTTTTTAAAAAATTTCCTATCCAAAGGGAATTTAATTTTGAAAGGAGTCCGTTATGTACAAAAAAATAATTACCTTTTTGGTATTTAGTTTATTTGCACCTTTGGCAGCATTTAGTGCAGATGATTCAAGTCGAGCCAGACTTTACATCCCTGCTTCTACAGGAGTTTCTTTTAGCGAATGTACTACTTGTGAAGGAAAAGCAAGTGGTTATGCTGCACATTATGTTTTCGGGTTTGGACTCGGGCTTGGAGTATCAAGCAATAAATTATCAGTATCAGGTCAACCGAGTGGTGACTACTCCTATGACACAGGACCAATGCTGGACATTAGTTATATGTTCGGTAGTGATTTCACATTCACAGTTGGCGTGGGGGTAGGTGGTAGTCCTTCGGCTGATAGGACTATTGCAGATAGTGCGCTAATTAAAGATTGGAAATTTGATGCAAAAAGTTCTTCAAACTCCTTGTTAGGTATAGGTTATAATTTTGGAGGAATTGAAGGCCTTTTTGCACTAAGAAGTATAAATATCAAACTCGAATCAACAGCAACGGTGTTAGGTATACCAATTACTACTGAGACTGACCAAGGATGGGCATCGATTGAAATTGGAATTGGATATGCATTCTGAAAGAATCATTCACAAAGAATCATTCACAATCTTAAAAATATTTTAATTTCCCAGAACAATTCTAAAAACCATCATCATAATGACAGATGGGGTTGTAAAAAACCCCATCATATCTTGTGTGCCCTCACTAATATTTCACAGTCAATTATTTCACAGTCAATCGATCTACAAGCATATCCCCACATTCCGAAAACGAAGCTATTGATATTTTAATTAATTTTTTCTTTAACAACTCTTTTGAAGAACAGTGGTACAATTTAGTGAACATCTAGTTGTTGTAGAACCTTAAATTAATTGATATGAAAACGTATTTAGGAGTTAGACATGCGCACCCTATTCCTTATTTTATCATTGACCTTACTACAGACCGGCTGCACATCAGTAGAGCCTGTCATGAGCAAGGCGGGTATCATGACCCATCCTGACTGCGCTAAGTACAGCACAGAAGAGGCGGTTGCAACTTGCGAATCCGGATTGCGTCAGAGGGGGGGAAGATCTCGGTTTAGCTTCGGTATAGGCGTAACTCGAATACTTGACTGATTTTAGAAATACAAACCATTTAGTAAGAAAAAATGAATATAATAAAATAGCACTAATTCAATTTTTACAAAAATTTTAAAATGGAAAAACATCTAATTCCTGTGTCTATCCTACTAAAAATGTTTTTTGTAGAAATTAAAATTCACAAAAAAAGTATTTAAGGACAAAAAATCATGGCACACTTATCTACAATGGAAAAACTAGGTAGCCCTGCACCTAGTTTCAGTCTTACAAATTTTAATTCAGTCGTCAAAGGGCGAACAGTTTCTTTACTAAATTTTGAAGAATATTTTGCTTTGTTGGTTGTATTCATGTGCAACCACTGCCCTTACGTAGTTCATATTAGAGATTCATTTTTAAGTTTTGTATCTGAATATCATGAGAAAGGTCTTGGGGTAGTAGCAATTAATTCAAATGATGTAGAAAGTTATCCTGATGACAGCCCTGAGCAGATGACTGAAGACGCAGTAAAATATTCTTACCAATTCCCTTATTTATTTGACGAGAGCCAGGAGGTAGCTAAAGCATTTCGGGCTGCATGCACACCAGATTTTTTCCTTTATGATAAAAAACGTACTTTAGTTTACAGAGGACAGTATGATTCAAGTCGTCCAAAAAATTTTGAACCTGTAACTGGTGAAGATCTCCGTAATGCAACAAAGGCTTTGCTTCAGAATGACATTATTGCAAGTGAACAGAAGCCAAGTATGGGATGTAATATAAAATGGTTAAAAGGCAGAGAACCTTATTACTTTGCTACCTAAAGTGAAGCAATGAGTGCATAAAAAATACTAATTAGTTCCCCCTCTTGGTGACCTACGTTCCAAAAATGGGTATACAAAGTCTATAGAGCCACAATAGCAGGTAATTTTCGGGGCTGCGTGGTGATAAAAGTGTTTGATAACACAATTTTTTTAAAATATAAAATAGACTTAATTAGTATATTTATGTTGTATTGGGTCGACTACTAATTCCCAAACTAATCTTCTAATCTAAGTTTCAATTAGCCAGCAATTTAGTAGAGAAGAATCGACGGATGCAAACCTGATCAAAAGATTACTTCCGGTCTAGCTATGTTGAGTGCTTGATCAATATTTTCACGAAAACATGTACGGTTTGGGAAGCCTCCTGGCTGAAGATACTTTTCTGGTGAAATACTCTGCTCTAACTCACGAAACTTTTTTGTGACAGTCATTTTTTCTCCTGTACGTCCAAGTCCACTCATTTTAAAACGATAACGGACTTTCAATTGTTTTTCATGAACCCTTAGAAAACAGAGCATGTTGTCCATATTTGGATACTCACGAGAATCTGGAGGCAAGAGCTTGACCTCAGTCCATTCTGAATTTCGTTTTTGATATTTTTCTAAAAAACGAAATTGAGTTGTGAAAGTTTGCAAAAAATTTTGCAAAATTGGATG
>CAZOTX010000317.1:0-2657 GCA_964582835.1 uncultured Pseudomonadota bacterium
AAGTATCCGAATTTTGGCCATGTATGCTTGAAGGGGAATGCACTTGGTTCAGTGCAGTACCAACGATTTTTTCCTATTTGATGAACGCTAATGAAAATGCAGAGTTGAAATCTCAACTGGGAAATGTTCGTTTTGGGCGTTCAGCATCTGCTCCGTTACCTCCTGCCTTACATGAGGCATTTCAGGCCAGGTTTGGAATCAATATCGTTGAAACTTTAGGGATCACTGAAACAGCGGCTCCTTTGCTTTCCAACCCAATTAATCCTAAGTTACACAAACTGGGATCTACTGGAAAAGCATATGGTAACGAGGTCAGAATTGCTGACTCTGAAGGAAAAATTGTTGCTACAGGAGAAGAAAGCGAGATTCAGGTCAGAGGAAAAAATGTGATGAAAGGATATCTTAAAAATCCTGAAGCCACCCGAGAAGCATTTACAAGAGATGGATGGTATCGTACCGGAGATCTAGGAAAAATGGATGTTGATGGCTACGTTTTTATCTCCGGTCGAATCAAGGAACTGATTATCAAGGGTGGGGAAAATATCGCACCACGTGAAATTGATGATGTTCTTTATCGACACGAAAATGTTTTAGAGGCAGCTGCTTTTCCGCTTCCAGATGTACATTACGGACAAACGGTTGCAGTTGCGATAGCACCACGTCCGGGGAAAAAAGTCACTGAAAATGAATTAAGAGAGTTGTGTCATGAGTCTATGGGAGAATACCGTGCACCTTCTTTATACTTCTTCCTTGAAGAACTCCCTAAAGGTCCATCTGGAAAAATTCAGCGACTAAAACTTACCGAAATTTTTTCAGATGAAAAATTAACTAATTCAAGGAATTGAGAATTTTTTGCTTAAGATTTACATTATTTATTTGTTCACTCAAAGGATGAATCTCAAAAATAATCTATAAAAATTTCTTTAGTATGGTCTCTGCATCATTTCAATATGAAAAAAAGTGCCAAGAAGTGAATGGCAAAAGAATCGCTTTCGTTGATGTTGGCAAAGGAGATCCCATAGTCCTGCTTCACGGTAATCCTACTTCGTCTTATCTGTGGCGAAACGTTATTCCAGAATTGGAAGTTTGTGGCCGAACCATCGTTCCAGACCTTATCGGACACGGTGACTCCGAAAAACTTCCCTCCACTGAAGGACCAGATCGATACACATTTTTGATTACATATGACTACCTTTGTGGTCTCTTCGAGGTACTCAAACTCACTAGCAAGATAACCCTTGTTATTCATGACTGGGGAGTGCGCTGGGCTTTCACTGGGCTAGGAATCACCCAGATGCCATTAAAGGAATTGCATACATGGAAGCTATTGTAAGACCCGTTAGCTGGAATGAATGGCCAGAAAACGCGCGAGGTATTTTTCAAGGTTTTCGTTCGGAAAAAGGAGAAGATTTAGTCTTGAATCGGAACATGTTTGTAGAAAGTGTACTCCCCTCAGCGGTACTCAGGAAACTTACAGACGAAGAGATGGAACATTACAGGGCACCGTTCGCTAATTCTAAAGATCGCCAACCGACACTCAATTGGACACGTCAGATACCAATTTCTGGAGAGCCCGATCAAATGGTCGAATTGGTAACTGAATACGCAAATTGGATGATGAAAAACAACCTTCCTAAACTCTTTGTCAATGCTGAGCCTGGATCGATATTGACAGGGGCACAGAGGGAATTTTGTCGAAAATGGTTAAACCAAAAGGAAGTAACCGTCCAAGGTCTTCATTTCCTACAAGAAGATTCTCCTGCCGAAATTGGTCAAGCTATAGCTGAATGGGTGAATGGTCTTTAAAAAAGTTTAAAAAACTATGTCGACTTTCACAGGCTAATTTTTTGTCGATGAAGAATGAACTGGCTTGAAATTTTCTTTTCTTATTCCGTGTTTTCTCAGAAGTTTGTGTAGTTGACGAGTAGTAATACCAGCAGTTTCAGCAGATCGGTTGATTCGTCCTTGATGTTTGCTCATCACTTCAGTGAGATAATTATGCTCGAGATAATCCAGATTTTTACGACGAACTTCCGCAAGAGGTAGGGAAACATCAAGCTCAATTTCAGCAGTGTTATATTTGCCGCTGAACAGTTCTTGTGGGAAACTATCTGGTCTCAAAACAGAGGTCTTTTCAAGAATATAAGCACGTTCGATTATATTTTCCAATTCACGAATATTCCCCGGCCATGAATATTCCTGAAGAGCCTTGACCACAACAGGATCTGCTCCCTGTATTTCTTTAAAATACAGTTTGTTGAACCACTCAATAAGATAATCAACCCAATCCGGAATATCTTCAGAGCGTTGCTGGAGTGATGGAATCTCAAGAGGAAAAACACTGAGACGGTAATAAAGATCCTTGCGGAAAAGGCCCTCATCACAAAGTCGCTGCAAGTCTGAATTTGAAGCAGCGATCACACGAACATTAGCTTCAATTGGAGATTCTCCACCAACACGCTGAAAAACACGTTCTTGCAAAACCTGCAGTAGTTTTATCTGCATGGTTCCGGATATTGTATTTATCTCATCTAGGAAAATTGTCCCTTTCTGAGCGTTATCAAATCGTCCCAGCTTACGCTTTGCTGCTCCGGTAAATGCACCTTTTTCGTAACCGAACAACTCACTTTCAACCAAAGTCTCAGGCAATGCACCGC
>CAZOTX010000318.1:0-2650 GCA_964582835.1 uncultured Pseudomonadota bacterium
CTTGAAATTAAATCATTTTTTCATAAAACAATTGAAATTATTACAAAACTAATTTATTTTAATCTGCCTTAGATTTTCGTTTTATGCTTATTTTTAATTAACCTTTCCTTTTAAAATAATTATCCAGTCTATGAACAATAAACCAGACATCTCATTTACATTGATTAAAGAAGTTGAATCGGCTGGAGGGGATATACTTACAGCATTTTACTCTTCTTGAAAAGTTTCAATTAAACCAACAAATGTACGAAACCAATTTCCTTGCCCGAAATTTGCGTGATGCCTCACTTGGTAGGGATAATGATACCATAATTCGTTTGCATGAAAACAACACCGCAATCCGTTTTAAAGACTTTTTCCAAAACTCTGAGAGAATCGCCTCTGCTCTTATCACCTCCGGAATTCAAACTGGGGACCGAGTTGCAGTGCAAGTTGAAAAATCCGTTAGCGCACTCGAACTTTATTTGGGAACGGTTTTGTCTGGAGCAATTTTTTTGCCCTTAAATCCAACTTATACTCCCGCAGAAATTGAATATTTTTTAAGAGACGCAAGTCCAGCCCTTTTTGTCTGCGATCCCTCAAAAATGAACTCTTTAGTTACCATCGCCAAAAAATGCGAAGTCCGTCAAGTTTGGACACTAACTGCAGAAAATACAGGGTCTCTGGTCGAGGCACGAAATCGTGAATCTCCCGGATTCGAAGGACTTGAAAGAGGTCCAGAGGATTTAGCTGCCATTCTTTATACTTCCGGTACTACCGGCCACTCCAAGGGAGCGATGTTAACTCACCTGAGTCTGCAATCAAACGCCAAAGCACTTGTGGAAATCTGGCGTTTCAATAAAAATGATGTTCTGATTCACGCTCTGCCGATATTTCACACTCACGGTTTATTTGTAGCTACTAATGTTACTCTAATTTGCGGTTCTTCAATGATATTTATGCGCAAATTTGATGCTGATGGAATTTGTCAGCGAATGAATGAAGCAAGCGTTTTGATGGGGGTTCCAACATTTTATCAGCGACTTTTGCAAAACCAACAATTAGAAAAATCCTCCAAAAATATGAGACTTTTCATTTCAGGATCAGCACCGTTACTTATCAAAACTCATAAGCTATGGCGTGAACGTACTGGACACTCGATTCTAGAACGATATGGAATGACCGAAACGAATATGAACACTTCCAATCCTTATGAAGGAGAACGACGGGCCGGTTCAGTCGGTTTTCCACTTCCTGGGGTTGAGGTGCTAGTTACTAATCCAGAAAATGGACAAAGATTGCCGCCCGGAGAAATTGGAATGCTTGAAGTTCGTGGTCCGAATGTATTCAAAGGTTATTGGAAAATGCCAGAAAAAACATCCGAAGAACTACGCGCAAATGGTTTTTTTATCACCGGTGATCTTGGCACAATCGGCGAAGATGATTATATCTCAATTGTTGGACGCTCAAAAGATTTAATAATTTCAGGTGGTTATAATATATATCCAAAAGAAATCGAAGTATTGCTTGATGGGATGGATGGTGTTTTGGAGTCGGCACTAATCGGAATACCACATCCTGATTTAGGGGAAGCAGTGGTAGCTGTGATTGTCCATCAATCATTCGCAAAACTGAATCAAAAAGATATAATAACCGAACTAAAAGACAAAATCGCCAGTTTTAAACATCCTAAACGAATTATATTTATCAATGAACTTCCACGTAACACAATGGGCAAGGTGCAAAAAAATGCTTTGAGAGAACGTTTTGCTAAGTTGTTCTAATTATTTTGAAAATCTTTAAGATCGGGATCGTTAAAAAATTTATAATGCTTTTCAGTGATTCAGTTTTTCTGATTTATCTCATCCTGTAATTCCGAAAGGATGGAGCGCCCCATCTTAGAATCCGCCAAAGGTCTCGTTAAATCTCCCAAAACGTCGAGCTGTTCTTTGAGAGCCTGAGAATCTTGCCCCTGCATGCTTAGTCGAACTATGTCCATTTGCTTTCGGATTTCATCACGGGACGACTCTGACATTTCATTTATAGCGACATCCCAACTTTCTTCGATTCCCCGGAAAACACGCTCTGCAGTTTGACGAAACTCTATCAATTGTCTCTCATTGAAGTCTTCAACAGCATGTTCAAAGGAATCCTCCATAATTCTTTCTACTTCAAACTGGGTCAAACCGTGAAAAGGGATTACTTCTATTTCCGCCTTTTTCCCACTCCGTTTTTCCAAAGCAGAAACATTGAGAATTCCATTTGCGTCAACACGGAACATGACTTCTACAAGGGGTAATCCAGCTTTCATTGGTGGAATCCCGTGCAACTTAAACTGTCCCAGGGCACGACAATCTTTAATTAATTCACGTTCTCCTTGAAAAATATTTACATCTATGGAAGTCTGATCATCAACATTTGTAGTAAAAGTTTCGCTTTCTTCAATTGGTATTGTGGTATTTCCAGTTATGATTTTGCTGAATGTTCCACCCAATGTTTCAATGCCCAGACTCAGAGGAATTACATCAAGTAACAAAAAATCGCGACGACCTCCTGCCAGTAGATGCCCCTGAATTCCCGCGCCAATTGCAACCACTTTGTATGGATCAATCGCTACATGAGGTGCCCGACCAAAAAATGATTCTATTTGTTTGCGTACCCCAGGTATAAC
>CAZOTX010000319.1:0-2638 GCA_964582835.1 uncultured Pseudomonadota bacterium
TAGGAATGGTTTTTCCGGTCACTGATTCAAGAATCCGGCGAATGCCCTCTCGTGGAGCATCTGGATAATTTTCTGGATCTTCCGAAAGTAATTTTACTACACGGAATCCAGGTTCACCTGGAACTTCAGCGTAAACATCCGTGAAGGTCCCACCACGGTCAATTGAAAAACGAAAAGAAGGAGTAGTCATAAAATGTGTTATTAAAAAAACACTAGGATTAAAAAATTTATCTTTGTCAATAGGTTTGGCAAATAGTGATAGATTCCTAGGTCAAGCGTCAATAGAACGGATGAAAAAATTTTAAAGGAATGGATTGTGGTAGTCGTGTCAAGATTATTCCATTCAATTCCCGGATCAAAAATAAGTTAAAACAGTATCCTGTAAAATATGTAAACTATTTTGTTTGTTGCTTTTCCATGTCCTCCATTGATCCACGAATAAAATTCAACTGTGTCAGTAGAGTTTCTTGTTGTTCTCTTGTTATTTGTGGCCAGTTTGCTGCAATTTCTTCCTGCACTGTCTTAAGTTTTATTTCTGTAATGGATGAATCGGAAGAATCCAGGGAATTTACTGCAGGTTGGAGTTTGGTCAATTGTGAGCTTTTTTCACGCTGGAGTATTTCATGAAAATTCCAACCGAAAAGAGAACATATTTTTTTCAGTAGTTCTTGCTCCGGGAAAACTTCTCCTGCTTCAATCTTTTCGTAGTATTCATTACTTATTTGCAACAAAAGGGAAATTCCCTCAACATTTTGCTTTGCCTCCATTCTTGACTGCTGAATTAGTTCATGGAGAGGAACAACTGTTCGTATTTCTTGTAGTTTAGGCAGTTTTGTCTTTGGAAGTCGTGCCTGCATTTCCTTGACAGGAAGTGGGGGTTGTCGAGTGCCATATAGAACAGGACTAAGACTTTTGATTTTTTGTTGAATTTGTTTATTGTTCCAACCATATAGAGAACACAATTTCCGTAACAAGTCATCTGGAGGTATGAGACCTGATTCAAATTCTTCATAATAATCTGGAGAGATTCCAAGTAGGGTGGCTATCCCTAGTGAATTCTGACCTGCATTGATCCTAGCTTCCTGAATCATTTTTGCAAATTGAGGCACTCCGGATTTTGACGAAGTTTCCTTTTCAAAAGAAGAATCATGATTTTTGAGGTTTTTTTTCTTAGATTTAACTGAGGGAATCTTATCTGCAAGTCGCTTGATGTCATGATAATTCCACTCAAAAAGGGTACAAAGTCGTTTTAGAATGTCATCCGGAGGAATCCAATCTTCTTCCAGTTTGGCATATTCATCTGCCTCCAACTGCATCAATAACGCCAATCCGTCAACACTCTGACCAATATTTTCGCGGAATTCGCGAATCATTTCGTTCAATTTTGACACTGTTAAGTTCTAAAGTTACAGTTCAGTGATTTGAGAAAGTTTTGCAATTACCTCCCTTTTACATCGAGAATCTGTGTGTGTCTTTTCAAGGTTCTCAAAATCAAATAGGCAGCAAAAGTGCTCCAGAACAAATTGTTCCACATGGGTACAATGTAAAGGGTCTGTTCTACTAAATAGTTGCCAATGAGATCAAAAGTAGTAAAGCAAAAAATCAATGCAAAGAGACTGGAATATTCTCTGCGAAGAATGTTTTTAAATGAAAATTTTAATGATGGACTATCCCATTTAGAAAAATTGGGAAAGAAGCCCGGAGTTTTTGCTGACCATTTTTCAAACTCATCTCCAAACTTTTTTCTTAGGAAATCTTCTTCTGCAACCATGATACGTTCATAATATAGAGTAAAAGCCAAGGTGTAAATCAAAGGCATCCACCAAGAATAAGGGAACAGAGAGATACCAAGTCCCATTATGTAATTCCCCAGGTAAAGTGGGTGCCTGACAACTGAATACCATCCACTGGTATTCAAAACTTCTGCTATTTGCTCTCTCGTATTCCTTCCAGAAGTGTTTTGCGGAGTGTGACCAACTACCATAATTCTGAAAAACAATCCCAGTAATCCCACAATCAAACAGAATAATCCCCATGTTGTGGTCATTTCTCGACTACCACCAACATATTCATATTCTGCCATTGCAGGAATAAAAATCAAAATTATGATAAAAGGGAAATAACTTCTCCAGCGAAACAACCAATATCCACTGGAAACCAGTTTTTTTTCAAGTTTCATTCAGAGACTCATCTAAATTATTTTAATTATTCAAAAGTTTAACCCATGTAAAAAAGCTACTTTCAAAATATATTTTTCATTTTATGCAATGATTCTTCCAACAAGAAATGTCCCTCCTAAAGGATTACATTCCATTACGACAATAAGCAAAATAATACTATAGGATTAGATTTACTGTGGCAAATTTTTACACAAGGTAAAAGGCATAACTCTTGGATTCATTTTCGCTGGGGGTCTTTTCAAAATTCAAGGCTATAAAGGGAAAATTATTTTTTCAGTTATTTTACATGAAAATTGGATATTTTTTAAAATTTTTGTCAGTTTTAATTATTTCTGTTGCTTTAAAAAATGCAACTCTGGCTGGTTCATTAAATTCTGGACTTGGCCCCCTTGAAATTCGTCCCCAATTTATTGTAAGTCAGCCTTTTTTGGCCATGACTCCAGAAAATAGTTCTACTC
>CAZOTX010000320.1:0-2636 GCA_964582835.1 uncultured Pseudomonadota bacterium
AAAAGCCAGATATTGAATACAAGGGGAAAAAATACTCAACTTATACTTCAATTGTTAGCAACATTTTCATTCGTATGCTAGAACTTAATCCTATTAATGGAGAAATTGCTACAAATATATTTTCTATTTTCATTCGTAATGAAATGGATTTGTCAGCAAAATCTGAGGCTGAGGAAAAAGAAACCGGCAGCAGTATTATTCCCACAGATATGCAGGATCTGTATGATGATGTAATATCTTATATTAGTGACCGAGGAATATTTAAAGCAAGTCCTATGTCTGGAACAGAGGAAAATCCGAATGAACATATTCAAAATTTTTGTGAAAGACTGCGTTCATCTCGAAGATATATAATACAGGAAGTGATTAATGAACGTGAACTTGAAAAAAAGAAACAATTGGAAATGGATCTTAAAAACCAACTTGCTTCTGCAGAGGAAATTGTCATGGCTACTCCACAATTTACGGATGGAATGTCATTGTTTGTTCAAGAAAAACGTTACAATTTTAAATATCTAGCTGTAGAGAAAATCAGAATGACTCTTAAGTTGCTGGGCGCAATCACGGGTGCCGTGTATTTTTTGCTTGGTTTTATGGGATATTGGGGTATAAGTTGGTTTGACGGTTTTTTGGTTTGCTTGATAATGCTGATTCTAGGTCGAGTAATAGCCTCTAGAAAACAGTTAAAATTATTTTACCCTATTGATATTAGCAAAGATTTAGAAGAAAGGTCGACTGCTTTCATAAGTGTGATGCGAAATATGTCGCAAGAACAGTTGGAGCATTTTCTAGTACATCAAATAAAATTAGAGCAGAATCAAAAATATTTAGAGATGGTTCCTGAATATGTCAAATATCTTTATGCAATCATGCCAGACCGAAAAAATATGATTATTTCTATTGATGAACTTTCTGAATTAGTAGAAAACTCAGAAATTGAAGTTTCCAAACAATTACGAGGGCAGTAAAATTAATTTTTTTTATAAAACAAAAGATGTTGAAAAGACTATTGGAGTCATAGAAAATTTTTTCTCAGGTTGGTTGAGACTGCCGTTCGATCAAAGCGTGAAGGTTTTTTGGATGTACCTTCCAATTTTTTGGAAGTCCCCGGACATAAACAGTAAAAGCAATACATACAGTTTTATTTTCATCTGTTTAGTTCTGTTCAGCGCTTATAATTTAAATTGTGAAATGATTGCTAATCACAGTTTTTTCCTGAATACAAAAAACCCTATAAGTTATCCCTTTTTCTGTAATTTCCCGAGACATTAAATTTTAATGAATATACTTATTGGCAGCAACATCCACTGGTGGAACGCAGAAGCGGCTTATGCGGCTACAATTTCGGAATTGCTTGTACGGGCAGGCCATTCTGTTTTTGTGCTTACCCGAAAGGGCTCACTTAACGAGAAATACCTAAGGCAACTTGAATTGCGTCTGGTGACGGACATTAACATTAACAGTAAGAATCCTATTCGTCTTTTAAATGATTACCATAAACTTAAGAAATTTCTTCTTGAAGAGAAGATTGATTTGATAAATGCCCATCTTTCAGAAGGATTCCCCTTGTTTATTTTTGCAGCACATGCCTTGTCGACTAATGGATTGGGGAATTATATTCCGGTTATTAGAACTCGAGGTACTACAAGACCATTGCTTCAACATTGGCTAAATAGAAAAATGCAATTGGATTGGACTGACAAAATTATTACTGCAGGAGAAATTGTTTCAGAGCGTATACTTGAAGCAGTTCCAATTAAACCTGAAAAGTTGAAAACAATTTATTATCCGATTGATTGTCCAAACATACCACTGAGACCACCAGAGGATTACCTGATTGAATTTGATATCCCCCCAAAAGCTAAAGTCATTGCAGTCGTAGGACGAATACGCCAGGTTAAGGGACAGCGAATTCTTCTTCAAAGTTTGAATCAATTAATTACAGAATTTCCAGATATGGTTCTACTTATCCTCTATCGCGATACAGCATCTAATGAGCCAGAAATGCAGGCTCTCAAAAATGATATTTCCCGATTTAATCTAGAAGCAAATGTAAGGCTCATTTCGGAAAGGAAGGATATTCTTCAGTTGATGGAATTTGTTGATGTAGGGGTTGTTAGTTCAGTAGAATCTGAAGTTATCTGTAGGGTTGCGGTGGAGTTCTTTTCGGTGGCAACTCCTGTAGTTGCATTCCCAACTGGATGCCTTCCGGAAATTATCCGGCACGAAAAAAATGGTATGCTTACTAATTTAAAAACATCCGAAGCACTTACGGAAGAGTTACGAAAAATTTTGGTAAATCCTGAATTTTGTGAAAGACTTGGTCGGGGAGCACGTCTTGATGCAGAAACTAGATTTAGTCCTCAAATCATGCTCACTGAAACCCTTAAAGTTTTTGGTAACGCTCTCAAGAAAAAATAAACCAATTTACTATATCCCCGAACTAGATTTTTACTCCCAATATAGATCTACCAGAATTCCCTAGTAAAATTCGATTTAGATTGAAAATTTTTTAAATACTCAGCAGTTTTTTGAAATCAGACTTGAGAAAGTTATACATTTTATAGAGAATAATCTCTCTCGGAGGGATGGGTGAGTGGTTGAAACCGACGGACTTGAAATCCGTTAAGGCGGCA
>CAZOTX010000321.1:0-2624 GCA_964582835.1 uncultured Pseudomonadota bacterium
TTCCTGCAACACAAACAACACGTGCTTTTTGTAATTTTTTGTTTCCACTTTTATCTGCATACAATACGCTAGAAACTTTTCCATACTTATCATGATTTATTCTAAGTACTTGAGAATTGGGTCTTACTTCAAGATTTCCTGTTGCTTCCCCTTTTGGGATTTCAGAATAAAGTGTTGACCATTTCGCAGCAGATTTGCATCCTTGGAAACAAAATCCAATTTGTAGACAAGATCCCCGACCATCTCTAGGTTTTGAATTTATAGCCATTCGTCCTGTATGACAATGTTTATAGCCGAGATTATCAGCTCCTTTTTTCATAATTTTAAAATTATTGTTACCTGGCAGTCCTGGGATACCATGTGTCCTAGTAACTCCCATGCGGTCTTCTGCTTTTGAATACCAAGGCTCCATTTCTTTTAAATCTATTGGCCAATCAAGTAAATTTGCTCCAGGAATGTTACCGTAATGAGTTTTAACTTTAAATTCATGTTTCTGGAACCTCAGTGAAGCTCCTGCCCAATGAATGGTAGAACCTCCAACAGCCTTTACAATCCATGCTGGTAGTCCTGAAAAATCTCTTGCAACTCTCCAGTCTCCAGAAGTTGTTCTTTTGTCAAGCCAAGAAATTTTTCCAAACATACCCCATTCATCATTTTTAAAATCAGGAACTTCGTGTCGACTTCCAGCTTCAAGAATAACTGTTTTTACACCTTTCAGAGCCAGTTCAGTACCAAGAGTTCCACCTCCTGCACCTGAACCAATTACAACTACTACACCATCATCATTTAAATCAAATTTTTTAGACATTTTTTCTCCTTCTTTATTATTTAATTATAGCCAACTTATATCATCAAAGCCCCTGTTAAGATAACCTCCCATAGGTGAAGATTCTCCTTCAAAGCCAAACAATGGCCATACTTCTTGATTATTGTAGATTCCAGTAATAAGGGTACCTCTAATCCTTTGGAAGAATGCAGTTTTTTCTATATCACGTAATAATTGGACACGTTGTGTTTCCCATCCAACATCTCTATACTTTTTATTATATTTTCCAATTGATGCTTGTTGCAATCCTACTAAACCATTCTCAAACAAATCCTTATCTGCCTTCGATTTTCCTGCAGCAGCATCAAAACCTGCTACAACATTTACATAATACTTGTCATCTAATTTATCATGAGGATAAATATCTCTAGACACTTGTATAAGTGTTGCAAATGTATCATTTTTAAGTGATTTTGCTTTTGCAGCCCAAGCTTTTTCTTTGCCAACAATAATTCCTGTAGGTAAAACACTCATCACTATTAGTGTTTTACTACCTGCCTTAATTAAGTTCCTTCTTGAAACTTTTATTTGATTTTCTCTTTTTTCCATTTTACTCCTTGCTATTTATTATTTGTTGATACCTTCCTAACCGTTTTAAGACCTCAATTCTTGTAACCTCCATTATTTAAATAAAATGATTTTTACCTTCTGATAATTAACTTTAAATTACATATTTTTTTAAATTAACTTAAATCCCCATTAAAACATGGCTGTACAACGATAAACCAACCAGTTCATGAATGTCAAACATTTTTTACAAAAAAATCTACATCGAAATACTTGTTAAGAAATCCCGAATTTTTAAAACATATTTAACTTATTGGATCCAAAAAATTATGTGCTCCCCCCTAACAATTGACACCAAGACCGTTGTTTCCTGAAAAATCAATTTATTATTAGTTCTATAGAAAAATCTGGTACATCAGTCCGGGCTAAAACCTAAAACTTTCTGGTTAGGAGGCTGAAGTAGTGAGTGGGGAGATTGGAACAAAATAAAACTATATTATCAGCTAGATATTTTGTCCCTACTTTTTCAACATATCATAAATCAGATTAAATAATTTTCCATTTTTCAAAATTTTCTAATTTTTTTAGTTCTTCTATAATCTCTTGTATTTTTACTTTCTTTATAGAGGTAAATCTAGCAGAAATTGAATTCATTTTATTTTTCCAAATTTGTCTAACATGAAAATTATTTTTTAAAATTGTTATACCATTGCTTGACAACGTGAATTTTATAGGTTTAGTTTTTCTGGGCCTACAATTAGTTTTCGTTCTTCCTCTTACTGCTAAACAATCCTGTCGACTTTCAAATTTGTAAGTTCCGGTAGACAAGGAATCAAACATAAAATATTTTTTATTCGTTCTTGGATAAAATTCAATGGTTTTCTCCATCCCATCTTCGTTCTTTAAGGTAAATGTATATTTAAAACCAAAAGGGTTTTTGGTCTTATTTATTGCATTTTGGGGAATTATTAAAATGGATTCTATATTGTCACTACCGGGTATCGGTAACTTGTTTGTACAACCTGTAAAAAATATAATAATAAAATTAACCAAAACTAAATATTTCATATTCTCCCCTCAAAAAATTAATGAATTTAGAAGTAAAAATATTTTTAAAATTTTATTTGCTACAATTTGTCAAAAATTTACTTGGCATCAACTACATTATTAAAATTTATAGACAAAGGTCTCTCTTTTTTCAAATTATCAAAAAAATGATACTCTATAATCATTTGGTAAGTTAGAATCTCCAGTAAGGATTCCTACCCCAAATCTACTGATTAGAAGTATT
>CAZOTX010000322.1:0-2614 GCA_964582835.1 uncultured Pseudomonadota bacterium
GTATAAAAGGCCTTTTTTTTTGGGCTGCCCAAGGAGGTTAGAAGAAAGAATAAGCATAGAAATTAGTGTGATAATTAGTTTCATTTGGATTCCTTTTGGTGGTTTTAAAGTGACACAAAATATAGCATCATTCGATTTGATTTACAAGAAGAGGTGATTTTTCATTGAGAGCGTCTTAATGTACAGAGTTCGTGAAAAAGAGTTTAGAAATCAGAAAATCATAAAACAAACACATAGAAAAAATGTTAGAGACATAAATCTGTTAATCAATTGATAGAAAATGAAATATTAACAATATTTGTGTAGATTTTTTATTTTTTTAAATTTTTATTCAGAAATTGGATATTTTGCGGTTAAATGATGTAAAAATTTTCGGAATAAAATTACATTTAAAAATTTAACCAGCAAATTATCATGATAAAGGTCCTTGCAACTAAAAAAGTGAAACCTGGCACACGTGAATTATTTTTAACATCTAAAGTCTAACATTCATAATGTAATCAAAGAAAAGGGATGAATAGAATACAAGTCTTTAATAGATATGGACTGTGATATGGCAAATAAAATTTTTGATGAAAACATGGTTACTATTATTGAAAAATGTGAAAGTATTGAATCTCTCAAAAATCATTCCATGGTTCACATATGTCGTCCTATCGTAAAATGTGAAGAATTTTGTTGAAAGTACTTCACTGAAAATCCTTTCAAATAAGTAGTTCGTTTAGATTTTTTCGAAATCACTAGTATTAATCAACAAAAAAAACGGCAACTAATCCAAAAATTTGTCTATGTATTTAAGATTAAAATAACTATTTTTGTGAAGATTTTAAATAGGGAGATTTTGTCTTTAAAGAATAAATTTGAAGTTTTGTCTCTGGATATGATGAAGATATTATTAAGTGGTTATAATTTTATTTACTTCCCGTTCAAAATCTTATATTCAGCGTTCCCGTTGTAAATTGTTCCGTTCCAGACTTTCCCGTTTTTGAATTCACCTACATAATTTGCTCCGTCATGTAAAGTGTATATTCCTTGACCATGATATTCCCCATCCTTGAATTTCCCGATATACTTGTCTCCATCAGGGAAAGTTATGGTTCCTTGGCCATTAGGTTCTCCATTTTTTATAGTACCTACAAATTTCCTGTCCTTTTTCTCATCACCATACTTAAACCACTCCCATTGTTGGTTATGCCAACGTCTAAACAAAACTCCAGTTTGTATTATTTTAGCTAGCACCACGGGTTTTTTCTCAACTATCTCCACAGGATTTTTTTCAGATACGACGATTGTTTCTTCAATTATTTTCACCCCATTTACAAACTTTCCAATGAGGTTCCCGTTTTTATCATATTCCTTGCCGTTCCAAGATTTATTCTTTTTCCACTCTCCTACATACTTATCTCCCTTCATTGAAGTGTATTTACCTTGTCCATGTTTTTTACCATCCTTGAATTCCCCTTCATACTTTCTTCCATCAGACCAAGTGTATGTTCCTTTACCATTTGGCTTGTCATCTTTGAATTCACCTACATACTTGTCTCCATCAGACCAGCTATATGTTCCCTGACCATGCCTATATCCATCCTTGAATTCTCCTTCATACTTTTCTCCTTCCCATTTCCCTTCCCCATATGTGAATGTGCCATGACCCTGTTTTTTACCATTTTTCCATTCCCCAACATATTTCCCTTTATTAGTGTTAATAATAAGACCGAGACCATTTGGTTTCCCATTCTCTACATCACCTTTATATTGAGGGTGGATATCTTTATCCCCGAATTCTCTCCACTTTATTCCAGAAGCTGTTTCCCATTTGTAAAGAATTTCTACAATATTTAAATTGCCAAACAGAGGAGCATAAAGAAAAAGGAAAAAAATTATTAAGAGTATGTGTTTCACTTTGTATCCGATTGGTAATTTAAAAGTACACAATATATAACATAAATAGGTCAGTTATACAAGAATAGGTGGGGAGCTTTGGTTATACTCTTCACTGGGAAAAATGATTGGTGTCCATTCTCACTGTTACTATCAATCATTAGTAGTTAGAGTAATGGCCCCTATTATTATAAGATAAAGATCCCTTGTCTCACATAATGTTTTTTTGGATTGGCATCATCTATAAATTTTTTTATAGGTGTTGAAAAAATTTCCAACCATAGAATGGGATTAATAAAAATTTTGCAAAAATTTTGATATAAGCAGCAATTAGACTTTTGCAAAAATATTAAATTTGTTATCAATTTTAAACTCAAAAACTAGTCGTGAATGGATTTTTGTCAATATTCACTCCCTAGGTAATAATCTTGCAATTGGCAAGAAAAAAGTAAATTCTATTCGATAGAAAATAAATTACATTCTTCATCCAATGCCAACAAAAAATTTAAGATTTTTAACGATCTTGTCAATATCGTTAATACCATTTATGGAATTTCAGGCTTTGGCCCAGGAAAATAATCCAGTATCTAGCAAATCAATTTCGGTTATTTCTTCTGAACTAGATACTGAGGAAGAGGAAGAGGAAGAGGAAGAGGAAGAGGAAGAGGAAGAGGAAGGATTTGAAGACGAGTTTGGAGATGCTGAAAACGAAGTTTTTGATCCTCTGAGTGGA
>CAZOTX010000323.1:0-2611 GCA_964582835.1 uncultured Pseudomonadota bacterium
ATCTTTGTAGTAGTACTGGTACCATTCGGCGGTCATCTTGACGGTCTCCTCAAAGTCCAAGGCGGCCTGCCAGTTCAGGTGATGCAGAGCCTTGTCGCAGTTAAGCTTCAGCAATCCGGATTCATAGGGGGCTTCGTCGTTTGCGGAAGCTTCATCCCAGCGTACCTGATCCCAGTGTCTCGACATCTGCTCGACCAGTTCCAGAACGCTGTGGTCTTGTTGGGCGGGGGGACCGAAGTTGAACGGCTCACCGTGCAGTTCCGGACATTCGCTCAACGCGCTGGCCAAGGTGAGGTATCCGCTGAGAGGCTCCAGAACGTGTTGCCAAGGGCGGGTCGCATAAGGATTTCGGAGTTCCACCGACTTCCCGGAAGCCCATGAGCGGACGCAGTCAGGCACAATCCGGTCTGCTGCCCAGTCCCCTCCACCGATGACGTTTCCCGCACGTGCCACCGCCACGCGAACGAGGCCATCCTTGGGAAAGAACGATTTCACATGGGAGCGGATCACCAGTTCCGCTGCCCCCTTGGAAGCACTGTAAGGATCCGGACCACCAAGAGCATCGGTTTCACGGTACCCCCAGACCCACTCCACGTTGTCGTAGCACTTGTCGCTGGTGATCAAGACGGCGGTGCAAGGCTTTTCCAAGGACCGCAACGCCTCCAGCAGGTTCAGTGTCCCCAGTACATTGGTTTGGTAGGTCTCCACTGGGTCGAGGTAGGACTGGCGCACCAAGGGCTGGGCGGCCAGATGGAAGACAAAGTCGGGCTGTGTAAGTGAAACCAACTGCTTCAAGGCATCACCATTACGAATGTCCAGACGATGATCCTCAAGATCCTCCTTCAGCCCGGCAGCCTCAAAATGGGAGGGCTGTGAGGGTGGATCTAAGGCCACACCGACCACCCGTGCACCAATTTCCCAGAGCCAAGCGGCCAGCCACGAACCTTTGAAGCCCGTATGACCGATGATTAAGACGGAACAGTCATTGAGCAATGATCGCAAAGTTATTTAAAAATGGTATGCAGATTTACAATTTCTAGACTCGTACTAATGCACGAGAAAAATTTGCTGTCTTTGTTACCGTAGGTTCGAGTCCCAGTAACTGTTTCCAGCGTGGCAGTTCTGGATCCAGCCAGAAGAAATCCTCGGGTTTACCTGAAACCCAGTCACCAGATTCGATACGTTCCACGGCAGCAAGCAGCTCAGATGCCGAACTGACAAATTCCGCACCTTTGACTCCTCGCAAGTTGCTGAAGTTAAGATCATAGGGATCGAGATAGTTAATCACTGGTACTCCAGAGCAAAATGCTTCTAGCTCCGCAGCAGTGAATACAGACGCAATTACCAGACTAATCTGCGGTAGAATATCAGCCAGAGGAGCTTCTGTAAGCTGTGCATTCAACCAAGGATATTCCTTCAGTTTGATCCGGTTCGCAGGATGTGGCTTAATCCATAAATCATAACGAAGGTTCAAGGTTGGAAAAGCTTGCTCAAGCTTCAGTAGCAGACGACGGGTCTTATCCAGTTCAAAATCCCCCAGCAATAAGAGATTTCCTTTTTCCTTCTTCTCTTTTATTGCCGAAGAACGGGATTGGTTACTCATTTCATTCAGGTACAGGTAGCGCAGTGCTTCTACCTTGAAGTAACCTTCCATCGATTGTCTTGCCTGCTCCAGATTTTGCCAAGCTAAAGGACCATTTACTGCGATCCCGTCCGGTTGAGGAAGATCACATAATATGTTGAGCTTTGCAGACTCCTTATTATTGAAGTAACGCAGATCCCAGTAGCGGATCGTGGAATGGGCCACCCCAATAAGTCTGCCGTGCCTGTGCTTTCTCCAAGCATAAATAAAGGCCCGCTCCCAGCTTTGATTTTCACATAGATAAAGTCCTAAACCTTGGTGAGGGATTGCAGACATAGCCTTGTCAAAGAGATGAATCCAGAGCAAGTTCTGCATTGCGGTAATTCCAATCATGGAATCTCGCCAGTCCTCCCTCAGCACAGGCCATAACCAGCCTTGTGAGTGCGAGGACATCGCACATCCGATCTTACGGTTTAACCAGAGGTAGCGAAGTTGAATTCGAAGCCAGTCCAATAGCACCTTCCAAAGAATGTCCCACCCTAAAAATGTATCCAAAAAAGAGTGGGCTCCCTGTTCGTGAGGATTTTGATTGAATCTCTGGAGCCAACGATTCCCCGTATCCGTATCGGGCACCACCGGACTGAAGAGAAACAAATGCATCCAGTTCAGCTTTTTATTAGATTGCTGGAGTTTTTCCGGCAATACCTCCCACTGCTTCGAGTAAAAATTTCCTGCGTCACAGGACTTCTGATCTAGATGGATAAAATGGGAAAACAAGAAGACCGCGTCAGGTGAATCAAACCAGATGGGATCTCTAACTTTTTTCAATTCCCAACGTTTCCAAATGTAGCGTATAAGAAATATTATAGATTTGCTAAAAATTGGCAAGTTTGACCAGATTATTTGCAATAAAGAAATTTTCTTTTTTCTTCGAATTTTTTTCCATAAAAAAATAATATTACACTTTGAACAAAACTTCTTTATAGCATCTGCTAATAACGGATTTCCCCCTATATAATTGACCGATTT
>CAZOTX010000324.1:0-2596 GCA_964582835.1 uncultured Pseudomonadota bacterium
TGAAGAATTGGCAAAAGGGAAACGAACTTAGCGCATTTTTTTCAGCAGATCTCCATCGGAATATTTATAATAGTCCTGATTACGCTGAAGTGTATTTTTTAGAGTATAAGGGGCATCTGGCCCTATGCCATAATCTTGTTTTTGGGCCTTTTCTGTCCTGTTCCAGTTACATGCAGTAATCAACATTAGTACAGCTCCAAAGAGCAAACACATAGTCATATTGATCTTCATTCGTTTTTCCTATATTTTTTGTGCTAAGTGATTTTGCATGCTAATACTCTAAAAGTTTTTTAATCCTGTAGCAAGTTATTTGTCACAATTATTCCCGTAAAAATGTGAAAACCATCGTCATAGTTAATCCTCAGGCAGGAAACGGTAAAACCGGAAAGATTTGGCCACAAATAGAATCTGCATTGGAACAGAGCATTGGCTCTTTTCAAGTAATAAAGACTATTCGTCGTGATGACGCAACGGTTTTGAGCCGTAGTATTTTAAAAAAAGATACTGCTAGAATTGTGGCGGTTGGTGGAGATGGTCATCTTAATGAAGTGTTGAATGGATTTATTGAAAATGATCTTCTGGTTAATCCAGAAGCAAGATTAAGTTTTGTAATGACAGGAACAGGATGTGATTTTCAACGTTCTCTGCGGATACCCAGTAAGTGGCAGCAAGCAGTAGCAAACTTGAAGGATGCTCAGGTGCGGCTAATTGATGTCGGCAAAGTTACATACACTAAATCAGATAAGACACAGAGAATCCGTTATTTTGATAACATCGCAAGTTTCGGACTTAGCGGAGCAGTAGATCATCATCTTGAATACTCAAGACTGCGAAAATTTTTTGGTGGAACGCCGCTCTTTTTTTGGGCTACCATCAAGACCGTTTTCAGTCATCCAAACCAGAAAATCCTTTTCCGTATTGATGATGGTCCGGAAAAAGAAGTTTGTTCTAGACTCATTATTTTAGCCAATGGGTGCTATTTTGGTGGAGCAATGTATGTGGCTCCAGAAGCAGAACTGGATGATGGTTTACTTGATTTATTAATTCTGAAAGAAATTTCTGTGGTAAAATTTCTGTGGCATCTACCAAAAATATACAAAGGAACACATTTAAAGATTCCAGAAATATTTTTTCAAAAAGTCCGAAAATTTTCTGCTGAAAGTTCAGAGCAGGTTTTTGTAGATATCGACGGAGAGTCTCTGGGAAATTTAAAGGCAACTTTTGAGGTCCTGCCGAAAATATTGAATCTGCAAATATGAGATTTAGCTCAATTTATGAAACAAACTTAAGAGAGTGTTCGCAGATATTTCATCAGTAGTTGATGTTTGGAATTGAACATTGCCTTAAAGGCAAGGATAATAACTAGGGCTGAACCGAAAGATGCACTGGAGGCAATGACAAAAATCACTATAATTTGATAGCGCACTGCTTCTCCAGGACTTACTCCAGCCAAAATTTGACCGGTCATCATTCCGGGTAAACTTACAATACCCATGACTAACATAGAATTCAGCGTCGGAATCATGCTTGTTCGTAATGCATCACGTATTAAGTTTTGCACTGCTTCCCAAGACGTTGCACCAAGACTGAGTAGCATTTCCACTTCTTTGCGTCGTACAGACAAGCTATCCATGAATCGTTCAAGGGCCAGCGAAATCCCGTTGAGTGTATTTCCCAATACCATGCCGAGGAGTGGAAAAAGATACTGGGGAGAATACCATGGATCGATTTTTAGTACTCCTGAAAGTGCAAAATACATTACAAAAAATCCCGACCCAAGGATTGATATGAAACTGTTCAAATAAATTTTGGGGAATCGTTTTTGTGTACGTCCAACTGCAGTTATAGAAGCGATTGTTGCCATGAGCAATGCAACTCCAAGAATCCAAAAAGGGTTGTTGAGTGCAAAAACCCAGTCTAGTAAAAAACCAACCAACAAGAGTTGTACTACCATTCTCACTGCAGCAATACTCCATTGTTTTACAAGCCCAAGTTTCAAGATTAGTGAAAAACCAATATTGATTAACATCAAGACTGAGGCAATCAACAACTGACCTGAAGTGAGAAAAATATAATTATTTTCCATTTACTGACTCAAGACAATGTGTGTCGTGGCACATTCTACGTAATTGATCTGGATTATGACTGACCCAAATCCATGATCGTTGAGGAGTTGTATTTCCTACGTCCAGATTTTTTTCAGGGTTTCCTTTTTGCCACGTATCGAGCAAATTTTCAAAGCGTTTAGTCAGTTCAGCGTCCATCGATGCAGTCGGTTCATCAAGCAAAAGCACCTGCGGTTCAATTTGTAGTACCCTGAGGAGCGCTGTAATTTGGGATTCCCCTCCAGAGAGGTCTTTTGCAGGACGTTGCAAAAATTCAAAATCATCAATTTTTTCTGAAGTAATTGCAGCCGAATCAGAAAGTGAAAACTGTTCTAGCCACGCCAGAATTTTTTTCGCTCATAGTGGCGGTTTTGATGCACTTTTAAGCTGAAAACACGTTTTAAATTTGTTTCAACTGTTTCGTCAAAAAAAACAGGATTTTGAGGAATGTAGCATACTCTTGTGCGGTATCGAGGCATTTCCCATTCGTA
>CAZOTX010000325.1:0-2567 GCA_964582835.1 uncultured Pseudomonadota bacterium
CTCAATTTGTTAGAACTGCTCTAAGCAAAGAAAATCGTTGGATTTTTCAGGCCGGGGAACAAGATAGTATTGTTTCAATGCTAAGAGAGATCAATCGAATCAATAATGAACTTTATAATAAATGCCGCACTCCAGAACATTTTAATAGAGATGCAGTTCGTTTTCTGAAAATGAAAGATCATATTATTCGAAAGTCTGAGTGTATTTATTTTAGCCTTAAGCAAGGATTTTATGCTACACAACCACTTGGGTTTTCTGTAAGTAAAGCTATTGAATTATCGTTGAAACAAATTCGGAAAACACTTGACGGTCACCAGCAAGGAAAGTGGACGCAATTGCCAATTGCTGTAGATGTTGATGATTCTGAAAAATTTAAAGTTGAAAAAATTTGCGCAGAGAGCTCACCACTTGCAGAAAAATTACTAAAAAATAAAAATTTTGGCAACTTTGATCTTCCTATGAGTATAGAAGAAGTTCAATCTGTTTATAGGTTTTTCCATAATGTTCACCAAATCCAAGAATTGGAGGAGAAAGCACTGATGTATGCTCTTTCCAAAAAAAGAATGGCTAAACCGCATACTTCAAATGAAATTCTGGAACAACTTTCCAGCTTTGAAAAAAAGCTTAAAAATGTAAAAATACCAACCTCAAAAAATCTTCCAGATTGGGCGGTTCAATTAAACGAAATGTCTCTTACTGATATGACTCTCAGAATGCATCTTCTTCGAATACCTTTTGAACCATTGAGATTCCTTGATAGACATTTGAATAAACTTGAACAGCAAAAAGGAAGTGATGGTCTTGAAAAAAGTATTTCAAGTTTCCATGAAAATGCAGAAAATGAATTGGATAATCTGCAACTTTTTAGAGAGTCTTTTGAAGCTGTCGAAGAAACATTAAGGGAAGTAACAGGTATTCTGCAAAACCTTTCAATTTGCTTTGGAAAGATTTATAACAATGCATCGTCACAAACTATCACCAATTCTTTCCTGCTTAAGGTTCTTGATCTGATCAAAGGTATGCTGGAAAAAGGAGGAAGCGTTGCTGATTCAAAGAGTCAAATCCTTTTAAAATTACAGCAAAGAGTTAATGAAGTTGATTTTTTTGATGAACCAATTACGGAAGGGATGATTCATATGATGGATTTAATTGAACAAGGAAAAGCGGAAATGAGTCAGTATTGTGATACAATCAAAAATTTTTCGGAAACACTCTCAAATTCTTCAGACTGGAGTTCCAGGAAAACTTATAATTTTTTGCAAAACGCCTATGATGCGAACACGAGTTTAACTTCAGCATCAATGTTTTTTGGGAGTATCACTAAAACTTGCTTTTTACTGAAAAATACTATCAAGGAAGTAGAATCAATTTGGTTAGAACTAGCAAAATTGCGAGAACAAAAACTTGACTCAGGAGCTTTGTATGAACAGACAATGGTAGTTCTAAGTCAAGAGAGTGGATTTTCTGAAAAAAATTTGCAGCAAAAAGCTGATCAAGTTGAGGAATTGAATTGGATACTAGACGAAATGTTAGGTATTGGAGTACAAGAGGAGAAGCGTTTTGTTGAAGAACTTCATTCGGAGTTAATATCAGTCAGGGACAGGATCAAAGCCCTTCGAAAAAAAGAATCTGCAAAAAAAGTAGAGTTGAAAAACACTAAAGAAAAATCTGAGCAAGATTCTTCTATTATGGTGAAATACAAAGATAGAAAAACAAAAAAATCTGAAAAATCCAGTGAGCTAGCTGTTGGCAATAAAAAACCAACTTACGATCCTTTCCTGCCATTTCAAATGGTTGCCTTGAAGAAAACCTGTAAAGGAATGACATCATCCGAGGGTAAAATGATATATCAGGTGTTGACAAACACTCACGTATTTTTCACCTTGTTGAACAAAATGGAAAGCTCCTTCAAACAGGGTGAAGGACTTGAAAATGAGCTTGAACAGGATTTATCTAAAAGCAAAACAACACAAGAATTTTTGATGAATTTTGCAAGATTGAAATTTTTACCAAATGGTTATTGTAGCGAAAACAATACCCCCTTTATTTACAATGAAGAAAAGAGGCAATTTGAGGTACCGGAGGGGATCAAGAAACAGCTTAAAATTACCAAAAGTTCTACCGCTACGCCTATGGAAATTTTCAGTCGACTGATACGTGTTTTATTAGGTATTGATGATTCTAATACACTTGCTGCCATAATGCCTCCACAAAATTTATCCATTATGGAAGACGATTTTATGCTTAAAAGAAAAGATAGAAAAGCGGTTGAGGATGGATTGCAGTCAACATGATTTTCAAAAACTTTCACCTTCTGGCAGGCGACTTTTTGCTAACTTATCAGAGTCCCTCACGTTCCCCTCAATTTGTACCTGTACTGCGCCTTCACGAGTCCATCCAACCGCCATTTTTTTCTTCAAGATTTGATCATAATTGTTAAGGACTTGTTTGCATTAAGTGCTTGTTTCAAGCACGCAGTGCTTAAACGCTATCATGCTCAACGAATTGTTAGATTTTTAATCGACATATATAATTCCTTCACTGACCATAACACAACTACCGCCAAT
>CAZOTX010000326.1:0-2552 GCA_964582835.1 uncultured Pseudomonadota bacterium
AAGGGAAATGTTTAAGCTAAAAAAATTTATATTCTGCTGACTATTTTTTTCAAAAATTGCAAAGAAATTTTTGCTACATCTTCAAATTCCTGATCAAGAATTACAACATGTTTTGATTTCTCCATCCAATGAAATTCACGGACTGCTGAATGAACACCCTGTAAAATAAGATCACCGCTTTTCAAATCAACAGTTTGATCCAAATTTGCCTGAATGATCAAAATAGGTTGATATATTCGAGCCAGATGTTTTTTAGTTTCAAATTGTAATTTAAGAAGTTCCACTCCTGCTTTTAAGGGATTGACCTTGTAACCCTGCCATGGCATTCCGCTCCTCTCTTCTCCAGTTTTTTTTGGGACAGCAAAAACGAAAGGAGATGAGAGAACAAATAATAGTTTGTGTAGAAATGAATTGGCCAGGCGCATAGCAGGTGCATAGAGTAAAAGTCCTTTTATTTCTGGATGTTCACTAGCTAACTGAAGAGCAAGCAATGCTCCAGTAGATTCTCCTCCTACAATTATGTTAGAACAATTTTTCTTTAAGTCTAAATATGCTATTTCACTGGCAGCAATCCACTCTCTGCGTGAGGTTTGGTTAAGGTTTTCAGGAGTTGTTCCATGTCCTGGAAGCAAGACTCCTGAAACAGTGAATCCTTGATCATGGAATCGTTTTGCAAGTGGTCTGACTTCAGCCGTCGTTGCAGTTAGGCCATGTAAAAGAAGGATACCTACTTCCCCACCATTCCAAAAAAATGAGCCTCCTTCCATCTCTGGATTAAACAGAGGAAACTTAACAGAATCTTTCGAACTCAAGAATTCAGGTTTTTGATTGTCATTACTCATTTAGTTTACATTCTTACTTTAAAACAATTGACAAATCTAAGTAATGTTTTTTAACTTGATACAAATTTGACAAAGATTTATAATTTTACCCTTAATTTAAAAATTTTCAAAGTAGCTTTAAACAAACAGTTTTTATGATTAGTGTTCGCTCACTGAGTAAAAATTTTAACAACTTCCTTGCTGTCGATCAAGTTTCATTTGAAGTCCAGCAGGGAGAAGTTTTGGGTTTTCTTGGTCCAAATGGAGCAGGAAAATCTACAACAATGAAAATGCTGACTTGTTTTATTCCACCAAGTTCAGGTACTGCTGAAATTTGTGGTTTTAGTATTTTGGAAAATCCTTTACAGGTTCGTAGTCAAATTGGATACCTCCCTGAAAGTGCTCCTTCATATGACGAAATGCTGGTAGGTGAATTCCTTCGTTTTGTTGCGGAAATTAGGGGTTTTAGTGGAAATGAGTTAAGAAGGAGAGTCAGCATTGTTATTGAAATGACTTCTTTGAAGGAAGTAGAAAATCAAATGATAGAAACTCTTTCAAAGGGATTTAGACAGCGAACAAGTTTAGCACAAGCATTAATTCACGATCCTCCTGTTCTTATTCTTGATGAGCCAACTGATGGTTTAGATCCCAATCAAAAACATGAGGTACGTTCCTTAATTGAAAATATGCGTGAGGACCGAACTATTTTGATTTCTACACATATTTTAGAGGAAGTTGATGCAGTCTGTACCCGTGCAATGATAATTTCAGAGGGGCGGGTCGTGGGCTATGGAACACCTGATGAATTAAAGTCTCTCTCTCTATACCGCAACTCCGTTACAATAAGTGTGAATGCTGTTGATCATATCCCATTGATGAAGGATTTTAATGAACTGGATTTTGTTTATTCTGTTGAACATCTTCCGGAGAATAGGCAGGGATTGGTAACCATGCGTTTGTTTTCACAAAATAAAGAATCTATTGCGCAACAGCTTGAGAATTATTTATTCTCAAAAAAATTACCTATTGAACAGTTTGTAGTTGACCGAGGACGAATGGAGGAAGTCTTTAGAAATCTTACTACTAAAACTAGTGATTGAAGTAGAAAACTTTTCATTTTACTGACAACAGAAACTAAAATTTAAAATAATTTGCTATGAACGGATTATTTCCATTATTTAAACGAGAGCTGCTGGGATACTTCCGTTCGCCAGTGGCCTATGTTTTCATTATCATTTTTTTGTCAGCAAATGCAGGCTGTACTTTTTTACTAGGTAATTTTTACAACTCGCAGCAGGCTAGTCTTGAAATATTTTTTCTCTTTCATCCATGGCTTTATTTATTTTTGATTCCTGCAGTCGGTATGCGTCTTTGGTCAGAGGAACGTCGTTCGGGAACTGCAGAGTTGATACTCACTTTCCCAATAAGGCTAACAACTACTGTTTTTGCGAAATATTTTGCAGCATGGTTTTTTATAGGTATTGCACTTCTACTAACTTTTCCAATGGTTTGGACAGTTTATTTTTTGGGGAATCCGGACAAAGGGCCAATCATTACTGGATATTTAGGCAGCTTCTTGATGGCGGGTTCCTATTTGGCGATTGCCAGTTTTACCTCTGCTTTGACAAAAAATCAAGTAATTAGTTTTATCTTGAGCGTTATCATTTGTTTGGTACTTGTTCTATTAGGATGGGGTGTTTTAGGCGACACATTAAATTCTGTTTTTCCTGT
>CAZOTX010000327.1:0-2550 GCA_964582835.1 uncultured Pseudomonadota bacterium
AAGCTCGTTCTCCTTCTTGCTCATAATCGTTGAACCAGCGGATCATCATTTTCGTGTCTGCAACTTCAAAAGTGTATTTTGAATGTTCAAATTCTGGTTGCTTGAATATAGAAGAATAAGTGATTCCGTTTGTATATTCGAGATCGAAAACGTCATCAATATCTTGTAGATATGAAGCAATTCTTTCGATCCCATAAGTCAATTCTGCAGAAACTGGCTGGCATTCTATTCCACCCACCTGCTGAAAATATGTAAATTGCGTAACTTCCATACCGTCAAGCCATATTTCCCAACCCAGTCCCCATGCTCCTAGTGTAGGAGCTTCCCAGTTGTCTTCAACAAATCGAATATCGTGTTCAAGCAGATTAATTCCTATAGATTCTAGAGATGCTAAATACAATTCTTCTACATTATCAGGTGACGGTTTCATAATTACCTGATATTGATGATGTTGATAAAGACGGTTTGGATTTTCACCATAACGTCCATCGGCAGGACGCCTTGAAGGTTCGACATATGCCACATTCCATTCTTCTGGTCCTATTGTACGCAAAGTGGTCATCGGATTCATTGTTCCAGCCCCGGTTTCTACATCATAAGGATTCATTAAGATACAGCCATGATTTTCCCAAAATTTGTTTAGAAGCAAAATAATATTTTGGATAGTATGTGAGTTGTTCATTGTAACTTGTCAAGAGGGTTTTGAAAGCAGTGACGATCTCGATATAAGAGATGTTTAAGTGAAACATGGAGCCAGCGAAGAGCAGATTGATTTTTTTTGTTTTGTAAGAACTCTAAATTGGCTTTAATTTTCAAAAGTTTTTTGTTACTATCACGTAAGGTTTTTTCAGCAGTTTTAACCTCATTAAGAGCCTGTCGGCAAAGATTTTCCAAGTGAGTACGTGCGGATCTTGTAATAATTATCGTTCCAGGCTTTAGATAAGAATGAGTCATTTTTGAATTGAGTTGTGTTAAATCTTCGGCTTGATGAAACTTGAATGGATTGATCCAGAGTTTTCGGGGAATTTCAGCCAATTTGAAATTCAATTCAGCTGCAACATTTTCATTTTCACAAAACAAAATCACTCTTGGTTGTTTAATCTTTTCTGAAAATTCGTCAACACTTTCCCAATCCCTGCTGGAAGAAAGGGCTCCCAGCAGTTTCCTGGAAAATGGGGTTATTTTTTTCAAGATTTTCCACGCCTGATTATAGATCATCTGATCACTTTCAGCTTGTAGTTTCTTTGTCTCTAAATCTTTTTTTTCTTCCAAAATATTTACTCTTAATTTCTCGAATTCTTCTTTCTGGATTGGTGAAGAATCAGAAAAATCTCCCATTTTCAGGTCACTTAAAGCAATAAAATTGTTAAGTGGTTCTATTATTTGATTAAAATCTTTATTCCAGTCTATGTGCTTTTGTCGGATTTTTTTAGCAGGAAATTTGTTTAATTTTATGAAAATTACTGAGTCTACCCGTTGTAGTTCTTCAGTTCTCTTTTTTGAAATTAACTTAAAATTTTTACATCCGATTTCATTAAATAACTTTTGCATTAATGAGTTGATAATTTGATTCCCCCCTAAGCAATGAATGTGAACGCATGGTTGTTTTGCTCTTTTTCTGTTTTCTCTTAACCAAGAATCATGTTCCTTTTGCATGTTTTCTATGAAACGTGTAAAAGGTGGGTTTTTTATTTTATGCTCTTCAAGACGTATAATATGTTCGATCTTAGTATTTTCTAGCTTGATATTCAATATTGAATTAAAAGGAATGCCAGGAAAAAGATAGCAACCTTTAGTTTCACGTAGAATCCCCACAACCTGATCAGGATGGGCTACGCTACCGTGTTGAAGTAAAAAATTATTGAGCCACTTTTCTGGTTTAGTTCCGGTATTATTTGTTTTTATTTTCTGAATATTTTTCATTGGAATTAAGGTGTTCAGTGGAACTTCATTTGGAGAATGTCGCACAAGTTTTCCAGAGAGATTAGTGTAATAAATGTTTTGACAGTCTTTCCCCAAACGAATTCTGGGAAATTTTTGAATGTGATGTGTCAGTAGCAAATCTGGATCAGATATCTTAAATTGCATTTTGTTTACCAATTCAAACACTGGCTGGAGTTTTAATATAATCGTTAAACCAGGATTGATTTCGTTAACTACCAAAACATAGCGTAATTTTTTACTAGAATTAATTTCTACCTTCTGCAACAAATTGAGACAAAGTTCTGGAGTTTCAAACGCACTTGCTGAAAACAAAACCCAGTCTGGCTTCAAATTTAAAATCCTTTCAGAATATTCTTCAGATATTTTTGATATGATTACAGATTTTAAAACTGAATTAGACTCTCCAACTAATTCGGTATTCAATTGATGAGAGACCTGATTTTGGAGTCGCTTAACTAGTGAAATCCAGTACGATCTGGAAAAACCAATGCCGACAAGTTGCATCGTGTAGAATAATCAGACAGTTTGAGGGGCACCAATATGAAAACTAAGCATAGCATGCTTTCATAACGTTGTAAATTTACTTGACATATTTAAGCCCAAAAA
>CAZOTX010000328.1:0-2542 GCA_964582835.1 uncultured Pseudomonadota bacterium
GCGAAGTTGCTATGATGAGGGAAAGCGTGTGGCGGAAACTTTAACGATGGACTATCACAGACACAATCAGGTTGATGTGAAAATCTTACGCATTTTCAACACGTATGGGCCAAGAATGCAATTGGAAGATGGAAGAGTCGTCAGCAACTTTATAGTTGCAGCACTCAAAGGTGAACCAATAACTATCCATGGAGATGGACTGCAAAGTCGCAGTTTTTGCTATGTGACTGAATTGGTAGATGCAATGTATAGGATGATGAACACAGAAAATATTACTGGACCCATTAATATCGGGAATCCTGGAGAATTCACCATGATTGAATTGGCTGAAACAGTTTTGAAAATGACTAATTCTAGCTCCAAACTTTTAAAAGTGGAAGGGAGACCGGATGATCCAGGTCGGCGTCGACCTGACATTACACTAGCAAAGAAAATACTAGGGTGGAATCCAAAGATTAAGCTGGAAAAAGGTCTAAAACCTACTATTGAATATTTTGATTCTCTTTTGAAACGCAGTTGAATGTATATCCATTATAACTTAAAAATTCATTTAAAATATTACCTAAAAAAGTATTTTTCCCTTGATTAAACCCCCTAATTTTTATCAAAATTCAATCTATGAAAAATTATTTCTTAGATTTTATTGAAAGAATTAATTGTTACAACAAACTGTTTTGTGTTAAACCTAAAAAAATTTAATGCCTCTCGTTTCAACTCCTCCTGAACTAAAACATATTGCAAAGGACATTGCAAAATCCAATGGCAGAAGTATTTTAGTTGGTGGTGCAGTTAGGGACCATTGTATGGGCTGTCGTATTTCAAAAGACTTTGATGTGGAAATCTTTAATATTACTCCGGAAGTACTTGAATCTATACTTAAAAATTTTGGAAAAATTCATACTGTGGGAAAAAGTTTTAGTGTTCTAAAACTTAAAACCCCAAGTGCAGAGTATGATTTTAGTATTCCACGGCGGGAAAACAAGATAGGAAAAGGTCATCTTGGATTTTTGGTCAAGCCTGATTCCACAATGAGTTATTGTGAAGCGGCTTCCCGCCGAGATTTTACAGTAAACAGTATCGGCTATGATTTATTAACCAAAACTTTTCTCGATCCATTCGATGGATTAAGAGACATAAAACGCAAAATTTTAAGACATGTTGGACCAGCATTTTCTGAAGACCCGTTAAGAGTTTTGAGAGCCATGCAGTTTTCGGCGCGTCTAGAATTTGAAATTGCACCTGAAACTATTAAATTATGCAAAACATTGAACCTTGCAGAGTTATCAAAGGAACGTATTTTTGAAGAATTCCGAAAACTGCTTCTAAAAGCAAAACACCCTTCTATTGGTCTAGAAGCCGCTAAAACTTTAGGTGTTTTAGCTTATTTCCCAGAATTGACTGCACTAATTGGAGTGCCGCAGGACCCAACATGGCATCCTGAAGGAGATGTTTGGACACACACCATGCTTGTCTTGGACGAAGCAGCAGGCCTTAGAAAAGGTGATGAAAAAAAGGATTTAGAGCTAATGTTTGGGGCACTTTGTCATGACTTCGGTAAGCCACTGACGACAAAATATTTACGAAAACGCTGGCGTAGTCCTGCTCATGACGTGTGTGGCGTTGCTCCAACAGAAAAGTTTTTAAACAGATTGACGAATGATCGAGTTTTAATTGAACAAGTTAAAATTTTAGTAAAAGAACATCTCCGTCCAATTCAGCTTTTTAAAGAGCGTGACAGGATTAATTTAGGTACAATCAGGAGGCTTGCTTTACGTGTCCGAATACCTGAATTGGTATTGTTGGCAAAAGCAGATTATTTGGGACGCACTCTAACTGTTGAGGAACGTAAAAAATTTGATGCTGGCGACTGGCTACTTGCCGAAGTCAAACGGATGAATGTTCGTGATGAAGCACCGCGTCCTTTGCTAATGGGGAGACATCTCTTGGCAATGGGAATGTCTCCCGGGCCAAAAATGGGAAAAGTTTTGCATCAAGCATTTGAAAAACAGCTAAACGGAGAATTGCAAACGAAAGGAGATGCAATTACTTGGGTAAAATCAAATTTGTCAAATCTTTCATCTTAAAGATAAAACTGAAATTATTCATATTATTCCAAAAGTAATTTCATAGAATTTCAATCACAGATATGGCTTCGAAAATTTTGGCAAAAAATCGTAAGGCAAGGTTCGAGTACGAAATACTTAAAACTATAGAAGTTGGTCTCGTCCTACTTGGCACGGAAGTAAAAAGTGTTCGTGCCGGACAAATTAATCTCTCAGAAAGTTATTGCCAAATTGATGACAGCCTGCAAGTTTATCTACTGAATGCACATATTTCTCAATATGATTTTGGTAACCGCCACAATCATGAACCCCTCCGTCCGAAACGTTTACTTCTTCACCGTTCAGAAATTCGCCGCCTTTTCGGACAGGTCAAAGAGCAAGGTCTTACATTAATACCACTGAAAATATACCTCAAAGGAGGGATCATAAAAATGGAAATTGCTCTCGGTCGAGGTAAAAAACTACATGATAAACGTCAG
>CAZOTX010000329.1:0-2527 GCA_964582835.1 uncultured Pseudomonadota bacterium
TTTGTTTCTTTTCCAGAAAATAATTGCTGAGCATATCCAGAATTTCGTAACTGTAAACATCGTCATTTCTCACTTTCAAAAATACACCCGCACTTTTAATTAATTCTGAAATGCGCCCCAAATTGAATTGAATTTTCAAGATCCTATATTCGATAATTCGTTTACTACCTTTAGGAGGATTCTTTAATGCCAAAGTGTAATATGTTTTTGCTTCTTCAAATTTTTTAGTATCAAATAGAGCATTTGCCCGGTGAAAGTAGAGGAAACCTTCATCTTTGCTAGTTGAGAGCTCAAGACCGACCCCTGTCACACTTAGTATTCGCCTGGGGTCATTAATGAACTTTAATACTTCTACCCTCAATTTGATCAGAGAAAAGTCTGAACTATTCTCAATCCAGCGCCGAAGGACATCATCTGCCTGCTCATATCTTTGCATTGCCACGAGGATCTGAACTCTTAAATGAACAGCTCTTATTGGATTTTTCAATGTTCCAAAAGTATTTATCAATTCATTTAATTTTTCCAGACCTGAATTGTATTGCTTTAGTTCAAAAAAAGCCTGAGCTTGAAGATAAAGACCTTCCTCAAGAAATCGGGAACTTGGATGACGCTTTTGTAATTTTGCAAAAGCCGCGATTACTGCCCTCCATTTCTGCTTATTATGGTTTACCTTTCCGAGTATAAATAAACGATCATCATCCCTATCACTTTCCTGGTCTACTTGACGCATTGCCATGATTGTCTGCAAGTAACTCTTTTCTAACTCATACAACAAAACTCCATACCAAAAATAGTAATTAGAGAGACGATTTGAATCTGCGTACTCTGCCAATAGTTGTTTCAATAACTGTAACGCTTTCTGATTATCTTTTAGTAGAAGTTCTATCACCGTACTTAAGTAAATACTTTCTTCCTTAATAATCAAAGCCGCCCTACTTGACTCGTGTTTAATATTTTTTTGTGCCCACATTACAAATTGCTTTGCTTTTTTTACCTGACCCTGGCGCAAATAAAGGTAAGCATATATTAGTTCTAATTCTCCTTGCCACTCTCGCCAAAATTTAGTTACCGTCTTCAACTCAGGCTGTTTCTTAATCAAAAAGTTAAACTCTTCAGTTTTAATTGCATGGTGAATTAATTCCCGCAAAGCTTTTCCACGGACCATATCATCCTTTATTTTAAACCAATTCATCCATGAGTTTTCAATTTTTTTTGTATACAGATTTACCCTTAAATAAGCCAGAGCAATCTTGTCAGTATTGTGTACACCAAACTTCTCAAGAGACTGCAACCTTTTTGTTACTTTTTTCCAGTGTTTCAATCTCATTTCTGCAATCATTCCCAACCACAAGAAGTGCTCCATTCGAGGATCGTTATAAAAAAACTGCTCCAACTCTTTTGCTTCAACCAAATCAGATAATTCCTGCCACCTTTTTTCAAAAAAATAAAATTCGGCCAGTCGCACTACATGTTCAAAATCATATGGATACAGCTGGATCAAATCATCAATAACTTCAAAAATTAAATCGCCCTGCTTCAATTGAAAATGGATCAGGTATTTCAAAAAAAGAAGCTGGATACGAATTTTTTTTACACTGATAAGATTTTTATTTTTATCAATTATTTCCAGTGCTTCTTTAAATTTTTTCCTTTTCAGAGCCAGCCAGGCTAATGTGTAATAGCTGAAATTTTGAAAATCAATATATCGATCAGAACTTTTACTTTGTTTGAGAGAGTCAAGGAAAACAGTCAATGTTTTCCCTGCTGGAACATATTCCCCCCGTTTGGCTAAAATTTGAGCCTGCCAAAACAATGACGGAGCAAACCATGATGTCTCCGGGAAATTATCTGTTACTGACTGGAATCTATTAAAAGCAATATTCAATTCTCCCCGAAATAAATAGACAATACCTTCTTTGTAAAATTTTCCAGCACTATCAAGCCAACTTGGATTTTCTGGAATAAAATGTGCGTAGTGCCAGTCCGGAAGCTCCGGAAAAACGGGATCCGGAACTGAGACTAACGGAGATGGGGAAGGATCTGGTAAGCGAAGTGTTGGGATTGGTAAAAGGAATGAGCCTAAATGTATTTTTACTGTAGCAACATTTTCTCTACTTTCCGCATAGGTACTTACAACCTGAAAAATTAATATTATGGATAATATAAGGTAATTTAGAGATTTCGATATTTTCATTTCAGGAATAAATTTCTTTATCAGATCAGTTAATTTGACAGACCATGCAGCTAAAAACAGTTAATGACTTTTGATCACTTCATTTCTAAATCGAATTAATTCAACCGCAGCCAAATTCAAATCCTCTGCAGACAACTCCAATACATATTGATATGTACTCATTGAATGCATGTAGAGAGGGTCATAGTAATCTACTAAAAGCATATGTACTATTTTTTCAATTTCCTCTTTTTTTAACCACAAACGCAATTGATCAACTTTGAGTTTTCCAAGAGTCCGTCGTAATGAATTTAAGATTGTATCAATTTGTTGAAAACTCTTTTCATCACAAAT
>CAZOTX010000330.1:0-2521 GCA_964582835.1 uncultured Pseudomonadota bacterium
ATTCCCGACAGGAGTATGGGAAATTTAAAGTGGTTTTAGTTAAATGAAAACGGCATTGGTAATCGGTTTTGGTTCAATCGGACAACGTCATGTTCGTCTTTTGAGAGAGATGGGACTATCGGTTCATGTTTATAGCCGACGAACAATTCCCGAAGAAAAAAAATATCAAACCCTTGAATCCTTTTTTAAAGAGATACGCCCGGAATATGTAGTCATTGCCAACGAAACATCTGAACATTTTTCTACATTAAAAACAGTTATTTCTTTTGACGTTCCACAAGTTTTAGTTGAAAAGCCGTTATTTTTTTCAACTGTAGCATTCTCAGACAACCATAAATCGCAAGTTTGTGTAGCTTATAATCTGCGTTTCCATCCATTGCTGAAGAAACTATTCTCAACAATTAAGAAACAATCCGTTTTATCTGTGCAAGTGTATGTTGGACAATATCTTCCAGATTGGCGACCAGAACAAGATTATCGGCGAAGTTACTCTATCTGCAGTTCACTTGGAGGTGGAGCACTAAGAGACTTGAGTCATGAATTGGATTATTTAAGTTGGCTTTTCGGTCCATGGAAAGCATTGACAGCAATGGGAGGTCATTACTCTTCACTAGCTGGTGACAGTGATGATATGTTTTGCATATTATTGAAACTTGAACGTTGTCCCACGGTTGTGTTGCAAATGAATTATCTAGACCGTACAGGACGCAGAGAAATTATTATAAATACCGATCAGCATACTTATCACTTGGATTTAGTGAAACAGGTTTTCTCGCAAGATCAAGAACCAGCAACTTTTTTTTCTTTGGAAAGGGACGAAACTTTTCGCTCTCAGCATCGAGACATGCTTGAAAATAAGGGGAAGTCTTGTTGTTCTTTTTTGGAAGGGCTGGAAGTCTTGCGAATGATTGATGCTGCAGAAAATTCGGCAGGAACTCAAAGATGGATAAAAAGTTGAAACGTTTATGTTCGGTCTGTGTTAGAGGGGGTTCTAAAGGTGTCCCATTCAAAAATATCCGACCTCTACTCGGGAAGCCACTTTTGATACACACTTTGGATCAGGCGAGAGAGTCAGGATTATTCGACCACATAGTTTTAAGCTCAGATTCTGAAGATATTCTTAAATTAGCTAAAGATTGGGGAGTGGACCATTCGATTGAACGTCCAGTTGATTTGGCTACTGATTCAGCTGCTAAACTCCCTGCGATTCAGCACTGTTTTCGTACCGCAGAAACCATGTTTGGTATAAGATTTGATACAGTTGTAGATCTGGATGCGACTTCTCCATTGAGGAATCAAAGCGATTTGAAAGGTGCACTTGGTCTTTTGGAAAGTGGGGACTCAGTGACAAATGTTATTACTGGAACCCCGGCACGCCGCTCACCATATTTTAACCTTATTGAGTTAGATGAGTTAGGAAGTATTCATCTCTGTGGAACAAGGTTGAAATGGAAAGAAATGTTGGTTCCTCCTGAGAAATGTCTTCAAGGTGTCTTGGATGTAATAGAAAGGACAGGTCAGATTGTTTTCGTGGTGGATCCCTGTCAACATTTGCTTGGTACCGTGACGGATCACGATGTAAATATTGCTTTGTTGCAAGGTGCGAAATTAAAAGATACAGTCGAGGGAATTATGAATTCTCACCCGATCACAGCCTCAGATCAAATGGATGAAGAAGAAATTTGGAAACTCTTACATCAATCCAATCTTTTTCATATTCCTATACTGGACAAAGAGAACCGGCTTGTTAGTGTACGGAGCAAGGAGACAATTGTTCGGCGACAAGACACACCGTCATGCTATGATCTAAATGCCTCAATTTATGTCTGGTGGAGAGATTCGCTTTTAAGTGCTCGCCATGTAATCCAACCAAAAACTCGATTGTATGTAATGCCGGAAGAACGCTCAGTGGACATTGACACTGAATTAGACTTTCGCTGGGTTGAGTTTTTGATGAATGAACAACTTACCCATATCCAAAAATAAACTTATTTCTTAAATATTAATTTTTTGATAAAAACATACAAAATGAGTAATGAGTAAAAGTACTTCGTCTAACTTATGGTTAATTGGTTCTGGACGAATGGCACAAGAATATGTACAAGTTCTGAAATCTTTGCAGACTCCATTCAAAGTGATTGGCAGAGGGGAAAAATCTGCTTCAGCCCTTGAAAATGCAATGGAAATTCCAGTTCAAACTGGAGGTATTGAAATGGCTTTGCAAAAAGAACAGCCTATGGACACTGCTATCATTGCGGTAGGAGTAGATCAGCTCGCATCTGTATCCAGTAAATTGCTGCAAGCAGGAACGAAGAGAATTTTGCTAGAAAAACCTGGAGGTATGAATCTGGAGGAATTGCAAAAAATTCAGTCCGAAGCAAAGTCAAAACAAGCGGAAGTATGGCTAGCTTATAATCGACGGTTTTTTGAATCAACTCTGAGGGCAAAGGAAATAATCCAAAAAGACGGGGGCGTTACCAGTTGTCATTTTGAGTTTACCGAGTGGTCTCATAAAATTAGA
>CAZOTX010000331.1:0-2504 GCA_964582835.1 uncultured Pseudomonadota bacterium
TATAGTGCCAGTAATGAGTATTGGATAATATTCAAGTATTTCAATCATGGGAAGGATTTAACAGCCTTGCAAAAAATGCAAGGCCATTAAAATTAGAAGTTAAATTATTTACCCTCAGGGCATAAACCTAAATAAGATTTGAATGAAGTTGCCTCTGCTGAAAAACCATATGGTTCAATAATAGCTGCAAACTCACCACTAGCTTTAATTGCCGCTAATGCCATGTTAAATTCAGCTCTAAATTCTTTATCGTCCATATTAAACGCAGTTCCAGCGCAACCCATCGGGACACCTTTTACAGGCATCACTAACTCAAGATTGGGGTCTTTAGTTTTTTTAAGCAAATCTTGTGTACCCAAGCCAGACAGAGCAAAAACATCAACTCTTCCTTGTTGAAGCATTTTAATTCCACTTGGTGGATCAGAAAAGTATTTAATTTGACTTGGCTTAACTCCACGATCTAGAGCATATTTTTCTTCAGCGCATCCTGCACAAGTCGTCATTTTTAAAGAAGAGTTAGCTGCAATATCTTCGTAAGTTAGAAGATTGTTAGGATTACCCTTTGGAACAGCGAATGCTTCTGCACCACATAAATCTGGTTCAGAATAAATAATTGATTTACATCTGGTTGGCTTTATATAAAGACCAGAAGTTGCCATATCAACCCTTCTTGCCTGAAGCGCTGGTATCATTGCCCCATACATTATAACTTTTGCTTTAAGATCCTTAACTCCTAATTTATTTAATACTGCTCTTGCAATATCTGGTGCTGCACCACCAACGAAACCATCAGGTTTAATGTCACTGTATGGAGGTTCATTGGCAACTGCCACTGTGGCATATCCTTGTTTCTTTAATCTTTTTAATGTGTCTGATTCAGCAAACGATATATTCACAGAAAAACATAACATTCCTGAAACCGCCACAGTCCCAAGGAGGAATTTCTTCAATTTATAATCAGTTTTTATCATTTTTCCCTTTTTAAGTTAAACCATACTCACCAAAATGAGCACGGTGTTTAAGAAAGAATTGGCAAATTACCAAGTCTATTGAACATTAATTTAATGAATCCGAAGATTCTTCATAGTTTTTTAATAACTCCTTATTTTAGGATTAAAGCAGTCCTATTTATAAAATAGTTTGGACTGCTGGTCGATATGTTAATGCCTCACAGTCTGCTCGGCCTTACTAATTTCGTAGAAAAATACGAAAGTTCTCAATTAAATAAATTTTGAAATTCTTAACAGAAATTTCAACTTAACGTAAATCATGTCTCGTAGATTTATGTTGGGTTTTAGTTTAACATGATATTCCGTTAAAAAGTCAATATGCATAAAATTTTTCTTTTAGGACTAGACTAAGACATTAAACGATCCTGAGATTAAACAATAAGTTGTAGTTATTAATACAACTGTTCAGGTTTTAATGAAATATTTATATGTTATTTACATTACTTTAAAAATAGGTTTTACTGTAATAAAATTTTTTGATTTTTTTAATCATCAACTAAGTATTTTAAATGAATAATATCATAGAGTTTGAAAATGTATCTAAGTCTTTTGGCGATTTAAAAGTTTTAGATAATTTAAATTTACAAGTAAAAGATGGAGAAAAGTTAGCATTAATTGGCCCTAGTGGTTCTGGAAAAACCACTATCTTACGAATACTTATGACTTTGGAAAACATAGATGATGGGTTTGTTACTGTAAATGGAGAATATTTGTGGCACGAAAAAGTAAATGAAAATATAGTTTCAGCTTCTGAAAATCATTTACATAAAATGAGAGATCAAATTGGAATGGTTTTTCAGCAATTTAATTTATTCCCCCATTTGTCTGCTATTGAGAATGTTCAACAACCTCAAATTTTAATCAAACAAAAGAGTAAATCAGAAGCAAAAGATAAAGCTGAGGAATTGTTTGAAATGGTTGGATTAGGTGATAAAAAAAGTCATTACCCCCATCAACTATCGGGCGGACAACAACAAAGAGTTGCCATTGCAAGAGCATTAGCCATGGATCCTAAAATTATGCTATTTGATGAAATCACTTCGGCTTTAGATCCTGAACTGGTTGATGAAGTGTTATCAGTATTACGCAATTTAGCAACTGATTCTGATACAACAATTTTAACAGTAACACATGAGATGAATTTTGCTCGTGAATTTGCTGATCGAGTGTTGTTTTTTGATGCGGGTAAAATTGTTGAGTCGGGATTGCCTGAAAAGATTTTTTCAGATCCACAAGAATTACGAACAAAAGAATTTCTGAAAAAATTTATTAATAATATTAATTAATAAATTTTTAGAAATCGAACCCAAAAAGTAAAAGATCCCATAAATAGGCAATATTTTTTAGAATTACAAAGGAGACAAACAACTTATATTGATTATTTAAAAACCATTTTATGGTGGCCAGAGGTGGAATTGAACCACCGACACACGGATTTTAGTCTGTATCTCAGTTTAATATTACTCTATAATTTCAATTATATCAAAAAATTCA